>CAYXMO010000317.1:0-4096 GCA_964465935.1 uncultured Rhizobium sp. | reverse complement strand
GTTTGCAGGATTCGGCCAAATCCCCTCCCCTCAGATGCGCGTCACCGTCACGGCCTTGGGACCCGGCGTCTTGGCGCGGATGTGCAGGATGGTCTGGCCGAGCCATTCGGCGTCGCAGCCCGGGGCGTCGACTTTGGCGCCGGACGGGAAATGGATCAGCGGCACGAAGATTTCGGTCGGCGCCTGCACCGCCGGATCGGCGTCGAAGGCGAGCGTGAAGCTGCCGGCATGGAGGTCGAACTTGGCGGCTGTCGGCTCGCCCTGGATGCGGCGGGCGTAGGGGCGGCAGAAGCCCTTGACGGCGCGGCCGCCGGAATCGGGATCGTTGGGGCCGGTGCTCTGATCCTTCGAATAGATCGAGAGGTCTTCCTGGTTCCAGGTATCGCCGGTGGCGGCGTCGTTGCGGTTGGCGGCGGTGTAGTTCCACTGCGTCGAGGAGATCAGCAAGCGGTCCATCGCCTCGTACATCAGGCACAGCGCGAGCTCGTGCTCCTTCCACGGCCTCGACGAGCGGTCGCCGCTTTGCCATGCGGCATAGGCGGCACCCTCGTTGAGGTCGAAGGGAATGCCGAACTCGCCGATCAGGGTCGGGGCGCCGTCGGGGCCGAGGCCGTCGGCGATCTTGGCGATGTGGCCGAGCTGGGCGGTGTATTTGCCGGCGACGATCTCCTGGGCACCGCGGTCGTCGAGGTCGGCGCGCAATTCCTTCGGACTGAACTTCTTCGAGCCCAGGGTGAGGATGTCGTACCAGTGGCTGGCGTTGACGGTGCGCGGCGGCGCGCCAGGCGCGAAGCCCTCCCCGGCGAAGGCGCGGAACGGGCTGACCTCGGCGAACACCATCCAGTCGGGGCGCACGGCGCGGACCGCATCGGCGACGCGGTGGAAGAACGGGTTCATATAGTCGGCTTCGATGGAGAGCTTGCGGCCACCCCGGTGGGTGAAGAACTGCTCGTTGACCGGGCCCTTGCGGTCTTTCGCATCGTAGGCGCCCGCCTGCTCGAACGGGCAGTCGCGGGTCCAGATCGAGATGCCGTCGGGATTGAGGGTTTCCTCGCGCAGGACCTTCATGACGCGCGTCTCGCGGTCCATGGCGATGAACGGCACTTTGCGCGGCACGCCGATCGCCAGCAGCATCGCGTCCATCGGACTGATGGCGAGGCCGGGGCGCAGATCGGTCATGCCGGTCGAGTCGCCGGCTTCGCGGCGCAGAAGCGGCTCGCCGATCCAGCCCTCGCCAGGCTCGTTCAGCGTGTCGAAGCCGATGACGTGCGGCATGTCCTTGACGCGCAGCGCGACCTGGCGCATCGCGCCGATATAGTGATCCTGCAGATAGTCCTGGACGTTGCGGCCTTCGATGGCGAATTGCGGAGTAATATCGCGGCCGGCGAAGAACAGCGTCCACATGATGGCATTGGCCGGCAGGCGGTAGTTCGACGACCAGCTCATCTGCGGATAGGCGTCCTGGCGGCCGCCCTTCTTGTAATCGTATTTGTGCTGCATCACATGCGCGGCGCCGGCGGCGTGGAATTTCGTGAAGTCGAGGCCGACGGCTTCGAAGGTCCAGCCCGGCGCGCCGTCGCCGCCCGACATGCGGCTCCAGACGTCCTGATGGAAATCGACGAAGACGTAGAGGCCGTGCGCGCCGGCCTTGCGCGCGACCTCGGTGAAGTAATCGAGATAGGCGGTATCGTATCGGCCGGGGCCGGCGTGCTCGACCGCTTCCCAGGTGGTGAGCAGGCGCAGGCAGTTGAAGCCCCAATGCTTGAGGCGGGCGAGATGCTCGTCGGCCTCAGCCAGCGGGAACGGGCGGCCGATGAAGGAGACGGTGCGGTGATCGGAGAAGTCCGAGGGATGCTCGGTGCCGCCATCGGGCCACGGCACCTTGCAGTCTCCGCCGAGATTGACGCCGCGCAGGATGACGCGCCGGCCGGATTCGTCCACGAACCAGCGGCCTTTCATGTCCAATTTCTGCATAGCGCAATCCGTCCGTGTTTCTTATGATCGAGCAGAACAAAAACGGTGGCCCATGTCCACGATTGCCCCCAAGCGTGAAGTCAAAACACATCCTCTGAACGTCGATTTTACGTGGTCGATGCCGGAGCCGGGCGGCCTCAAGGCGCTGACGGCGGCGCAGTACCGCCAGTTCGACGATCATGGTTTCGTCAAGCTCGAAGGCGTGTTCACGCCAGCCGAGGTCGCGGCGGTGATCGCGGCGATCGATCCGCTCGAAGCCAAGAGCGAGGAATATCTGCGGTCGCAGGGTGGACGCATTTCGATCTCGGAAGCCGACGTCATCACCTTCACGACCCATATCGTCACCAAGTCGGATGTGCTCAAGCGCTTTTCGGCGCATCCGAAGATCAGGGATATCTGTCACGACCTGATCGGCGGCGATGTGCGGCTCTATTGGGACCAGTCGGTCTACAAGAAGACCGGCAAGGCGCAGGAATTTCCCTGGCACCAGGACAATGGCTACACCTTCATCGAGCCGCAGCAGTACCTGACGCTGTGGATTCCGCTGGTCGATGTCGACGAACAGAACGGCTGCCCGTGGATCGCGCCCGGCGTGCACAAGCGCGGCACGCTGGAGCACTGGCTGACCGGCATCGGGCTCAAATGCATGGAGGACGCGCCGGACGCGGTGTGCGTGCCGGGCAAGGCCGGCGACGTGATCGCGTTCTCCTCGCTGGCGCCGCATCGCACGGGGCCGAACCTGGTGAAGGGCTCGGTGCGCAAGGCCTATATCCTGCAATACGCGCCGGACGGTGCCTTCACGCTGCGCAGCGGCGTGAAGGCGGAGCAGAACGATCCCAAACGGCAGTACAGGATTTCGGAAGCCGGCCTTTAAGCGCCGTCCGGATCGTCGAACTCGACCCACATCGCATTGAGCACGGCGAACGCGACCGCGAAGCCCAGCCCCAGTATCCAAGCGAAGTACCACATGGCTGTCTCCTAATAGGCGCCGTGGTCATTGGCGATGTCGCTTACCTTCACGGTCCCGCGCATCACGCGGTAGACCCAACCGGTGTAGGCGACGATCAGCGGCAGGAAGATCGCCGTCGCCGCCAGCATGATTTCGAGCGTCAGCTTGCTGGATGATGCGTCCCACACCGTCAGGCTGGCGTTCGGGTCGCTGCAAGACGGCAACAAGAACGGGAACAACGCGAAGCCCGCGGTTGCAATGGTGGCGGCGCAGGTCACCCCCGAGCTGACAAAGGCCGCTAGCGGCCATCGGGCCGACCCCAGTGCGCCCATCGTGCCCATCAATGCGAGAAACGGTGCCAACCAGAGGAACGGGTTGTCATAGTTCGCGAGCCAGCCGCCCGCGACCCGGATAACCGTCTTCAGCAGCGGGTTCGACGGTGCGTCATGCGCCATCGCGCCTGTCACGACGTAGCCATCGATATCCATGACCACCATTCCGGCCAACAGGAACGCAAACAGATACATCAGTCCCGCGATCGGGATGACGCGCCGGGCCCGTTCGGCGACCGCTCCATCCGTCTTGTAGGCCAGCCAGGTCGCGCCGTGCATCGCCAGCATCGAGAGGCTGACGAAGCCGAACAGCAGCCGAAACGGTCCCAGCAAAGAGAGCAATGTGCTGTCGGAGTGGAAGCGCAGATCGGCGTCGAAGGTGAACGGCACACCGAAGAACAGATTGCCGAAAGCGACGCCGAAGATCAGCGAGGGGATGACGCCGGTGGCGAAGAGAGTCCAGTCCCAGCTGCTGCGCCAGACCGCGCTCGCGAGCTTGCTGCGGTAGACGATGGCGAGCGGGCGAAAGATTAGCGCCGCCAGGACCGCGAACATCGCGAGGTAGAAACCGGAGAACGACGCCGCATAGAGCGCCGGCCAGGCGGCGAAGATCGCGCCGCCGCCGAGGATGAACCAGACTTGGTTGCCCTCCCACACCGGGCCAATCGCATTGATCACGACGCGGCGTTCGCTGTCGTTGCGGGCGACGTAAGGCAGCAGCAGGGCGCTGCCAAAATCGAAACCGTCCATCACCGCGAAGCCGATCAAGAGCAGGCCGAGCAGCGCCCACCAGATCAGGCGGAGGAGTTCGTAACTCATGGCATCGCCTCCTTGCGCCCTC
>CAYXMO010000316.1:0-4100 GCA_964465935.1 uncultured Rhizobium sp. | reverse complement strand
GGGATCAGCAGGCTGGCGGTCGAGGAACAGACCAGCGCCACCAGGGCGACGGCGATGGCAAGGCTGTAGGGCTTGAGGAACGGCACCAGCTGCCGCAAGGGCTTGAGCGACCGCGCCTTGGCCCGGCCTGCCGCCACATGCAGGAGCTGTTCTTCATATTCTTCGCCCGTCTGCGCCACGGTCCTGCCCGGTCTGCTCTGTCCCAGGTGGTATATAGGACGCTTTGGCGGCAACCTAAGAGACCCTTCGCCGCGCGGGAGACCGGCCCTGCCCCTCAAAACCACTCTCAGCCGCGCCGTGCGCTGGACGGTGCGCCTTGTGGCCGGGCTCGCCGGCCTGGGATTGAGCCTGGTGCTGGCCGGCGCAACCTATGAGGTTATCGCGGCCCGAGGGGATGCCGAGCGCTATCCGCCGCCCGGCCGCCTGGTCGATGTCGGCGGACACCGGCTGCATATCCACTGCCTGGGCCGTGGCAGTCCGGCGGTGATTTTCGAGTCCGGCCTCGGCGGCACCTCGCTCGACTGGACCTTGGTGCAGCCGCAGATCGCCGGGACCACGCGCGCTTGCGCCTATGACCGCGCCGGCTTCGGCTGGAGCGAGCCGGGGCCCAAGCCCCGCTCGGCGGCGCGCATCGCGCAGGAGCTGCACGCGCTGCTGCACAACGCCGGCATCGCCGGGCCCTATGTGCTGGCCGGCCATTCGCTGGGCGGCAAGAATGCGCGGATGTTCGCGGCGCTGTATCCCGGCGAGGTCGCCGGCCTGGTGCTGGTCGATGCGCGCAGCGAATATACGGACCTCCACGCCAGCGCCGCCGATGCCGCCGCCTTGACCGACAGTATCCGGGCGCAGGCGCGGCTCTATCGCCTGGCGCGGATGACCGGCGTGACGCGGCTGTTCGGCGCCGAACTGTCCGGCTTGTCGGCATTGCCGCACGCCACCGCGGGCTTGATCGCGCTTTTCGCCACCCGCGAGTCGACCATCGCCGCCACGATGGACGAGGAAGTCGCGCGCTCCGACAACGATCGGACGCTGCGCGATGCCGCGCCGCTCGGCGACCGGCCGCTGATCGTGCTGGCGTCGGGACAGAACATGGCGGCATCGGCCGACTGGCGCACCGCGCAGCATCAGCAAGCCAGGCTGAGTACGGGTGGGCGCCTGATCGTCGCCGAAGGCAGCGGCCATTTCATCCAGGTGGACCGCCCGGCCCTGGTGATCGCCGCCATCCGCGAGGTCGTGGCCAGGGTCCTTCCGACGCCCGGGCCTTGACGATTGCGCCGCCGGCGCAGGCGCTAGGGCCCGGATTTTCGGAAAATTCCCAGCTTTTCCGCGGCGCTTGCGCCGGGCCCCTTCCCTCGCGTATAAGCCGCGCCTTCGCGTCCTACAGGTCCAAAGTCCATGAAAAAGGGCATCCACCCCAACTATCATTTCGTCGACGTCCGTCTTAACGACGGCTCGACCTACAAGACCCGCACGACCTGGGGCGAGTCCGGCCAGCAGCTGACGCTCGACATCGATCCGACGACGCACCCGGCCTGGACCGGCGGCCAGCAGCAGCTGATGGACCGCGGCGGCCGCCTGACGCGTTTCAACAAGAAGTTCGCCGGCTTCGTGAAGCCGGACAACAAGTAACATCCGATCCCATCTAGCGTGAGCCTACGGCAAGCCGCTCAAACGCGGCCGGCTGTCCGATGCCGCGCGCGAGCGCCTGGCGGATCGCGGCGGCGCATTGCGCCGGGCTCAACACCGACGTGTCGACCTCCAGATCGTAGATGCCGTGCGCATGCACGGCGTCCTGCCAACGCTGCACCGGCGGCGGCACCGGAACCTCGGCTGTGCCTTTGGCGTAGGTGCCGCTGCCCGCGTTGCGGCGCTGCATGATGGTTTCGATCGGACAGCGCACGCCGACGAACAGCACCGGCAGCCCCTCCAGCCGCCGCGCGCAGTCCTGCAGAATCCCGCGCGGCTTTGAATGAGCATCGTGATGCCCGACATCGGCGGCGACATCACGCCCGGCGCGGCTGTGCGCGGCGATGGCGTCGTAGAGCGCGGCATAGGACTGCACGACGAAGTCTTCCAGGTCCGGCCGCTCGCCGCCGGGACGCAGGCCGATGCCGGGCAGCAGCGCAGGCGGCGCCGCCTTCATCCAGGCATCGACCCCGAGATTGAGCCAGCCATCGCCCAGCGCCGCGGCGATGCTGGTCTTTCCCGAGCGCGGCGCGCCGTTGAGGATGACGATGCGGGCAGGGGTCAAGCTCTCACGCCTCGCTGTCCGTGAGGATCGCGTCGATCGCGCGCAGCGCATTCGCGGCGATCGCCGGGCTTGTGTCCTTGTAGTAGGACAGGCCGATAAGCGCCATCGACAAGGCCCAGCCGCGCCCGCGCGCCCAGCTGGCGTCGTCGGCCATCAGCGCGGCACGAAAGGCCCTGCGCGCTTCGCGGCCGAAAAGATACCAGGCGGCCAGCAGATCGCAGGCGGGATCGCCAACCGCCATGCCGCCGAAATCGATCACGCCGCTCAGACGTCCGTCCCGCAGCAGCAGATTGCCGGCGTTGAGGTCACCGTGAATCCACATCGGCGCGCCGTCCCAGACCGGCGCATGCAGGTCGCGTTTCCACATCGCCGCGGTAGCCTCGACATCGATCGTTCCGGCCAGGGCCTGGAGCGCCGCGCGCACCGCCGGGTCGCGCAGCGCCAAGGGCGCGCCGCGGCCGAAATTGTGGCGGCCCGGCGGCGGTCCCTGAGGTGAATCGATGCGGCGCAAGGCCAGAACGAAAGCGGCCAGATCCCGCGCCAAGCCCGCTTCGTCTTCGATTCGGCCCGGCACGGGATTTTCGCCCGCGAGCCAAGGACAAACCGACCACGGCCAGGCACAGCCCTCGCCCGGCTCGCCCACCGCCAGCGGCACCGGAATCGGCAGCGGCAGGTGCGGCGCCAGGCGCGGCAGCCAATGACGCTCGCGTTCGACCTGCGCCACCGCGCTGGGGCGGCGCGGCAGCCGCACCGTCATGTCCGCGCCCAGACGGTAGATCGTATTGTCGGTGCCGTGCGAGCGGACGGGGCGAAGGGGCAGCGCCGCCCAGTGCGGAAACTGCGAGGCCAGCAGGCGCCGGACTTGCGCCGCGTCGGTGAAGACTTCGTCGGCATGCATGCGGGCGCGAGGAGGCGCGCCGCCGTCGTCGGATGTCATCGGAAATTCCCGAAAAGAGCAATGTGAGGAGGGACCGGCCTTAAGAGGCGGTCCGGCGGCGCGGCGCTAGCGTTCCGTCCTGCACATGACACGCTCCATCGAGGCGGCGACTATGGGCAAGGGCAGCACGCATCGCAAGCCGCCCGCCAGGGACGGACTGTTCCGCGCCCAAGCCGGATCAGGAATGGAAGTAACGCTGCAGCACTTCGGGCCGGTGGCCGGCCTTTTCCGCAATCTCCATCAACCACAGGATATGCGGCCGCGCTTCCTCGAAGCTGCCGCATTCGTGGAATTCGTAGAGCATGCCCTGAAGACGCCGCATCAAATCGTCTGCCGGCGCTTTCGACGCCGGCTCTGCCCGTTTCGCACCCATTTCCCTGCCCCCGGTAATCAACTAGAGGTTTAGGATCGATGGCCGGTCAAACGCCCGCCACCCCGCTGAATTGGGGGTGCAGGACGAGGCGATGTGAGTTGCGAAATACAACCCTCTGTATCTTATGAGCGTGTATCCGGTTCGCGCCGCCGGCTAATTCACGTCCTTGGTCATCTCGCGCAGCTTGAATTTCTGGATCTTGCCGGTCGAGGTCTTGGGCAGGTCGACGAAGGCGACATAGCGCGGGCATTTGTAGCGCGCCAGATTCTGGCGGCAGTACTCGATCAACTCCTCCGCCGTGACCTGCTCGAAGCCCGCTTTGCGCTCGACGAAGGCGCAAGGCGTCTCGCCCCATTTGTCGTCGTCCTTGGCCACCACCGCGACGAACATCACGGCGGGATGGTTGTTGAGGACGTCCTCGACCTCGATCGAGGAGATGTTCTCGCCGCCCGAGATGATGATGTCCTTGGAGCGGTCTTTGAGCTGCACATAGCCGTCGGGATACATCACGCCCAGGTCGCCGGAATGGAACCAGCCGC
>CAYXMO010000315.1:0-4116 GCA_964465935.1 uncultured Rhizobium sp. | reverse complement strand
GCCGGGCGCAATCCGCCGGTCGACGTCAACGCCCTGATCGAGATCCCGGCCGGCGGTCAGCCGGTGAAATACGAGCTCGACAAGGCCTCCGGCGCCCTGTTCGTCGACCGCTTCCTGCACACCGCGATGATCTACCCCGCCAATTACGGCTTTATCCCGCAGACCTTGTCGGACGACGGCGATCCTCTGGATGTGCTTGTGCTGTCGGCCTCGCCGGTGGTGTCGGGCGCGGTGGTGCGCTGCCGCCCGGTCGGCGCCCTGATCATGACCGACCAGGCCGGGCAGGACGAGAAGATCATCGCGGTGCCGACCGACGACCTCTTTCCCTATTACAAGGAGGTGCAGAACTATTCGGAGCTGCCCGACATCCTGCTCAAGCAGATTTCGCACTTCTTCCAGCACTACAAGGATCTGGAGCCCAAGAAGTGGACCAAGATCGGCGACTGGCTCGACGCCGCCGGCGCCGAGCGCTTGATTCTGGAAGGCATCGCGCGCGCTGCGGCCAAGCACGGCTAGCAAGAAAGCCTTGTAAACCGGGCCTTTCCCGCAACGGACGACCGAGGCGCGCCCGGCGCGTCGAAAAACCCCGTATTTATCGCTATTTTCCGTGGACAGCGCGTGCGTTGCGTCTCGGAAATACAGTAAAATCGGGCGTTGTTTGATTCGCAAAAGGAGCAATAAAAATGGCAATGGCTGGAACTGGCGCCCCGAAAGCCGCCAAACCGAAGGTCGATACGGTGAGCACCCGCCAGCTTGGCGCCGCGCTGGCCGAGAAGCATGAAATGTCGCACAAGGCCGCCAACGAATTGTTGGAAAGCACGATCGGTCTGATCACCAAGCACCTGAAGAAGGGTGCCCGCATCCGTCTCAACGGCCTGGGCATTCTGGTGGTGCGCAAGCGCGCCGCGCGCATGGGCCGCAACCCGGCGACGGGCGAGGCGATCAAGATCAAGGCGTCCAAGAAGGTCGCCTTCCGCGCCGCCAAGGAGCTGAAGGAAGCCGTCTGACGCGCTTTCTTTTGCTTGAGATCGAGCCGGCGATGCCCAAGGGCGCCGCCGGCTTTTTCTTATTTGCCGTAGCGCGCGAAAAGCTCGACCAGCTCGCCGAACTTCACGGTTTGCTCCTTGGCATTGCCGCTCGCGATCGCATGCGCGACGCAGTGGGCGGCGTGATCTTTCAGAATCTGCTCCTCGACCTTGCGCAGCGCCGCCTTCACCGCCTGCATCTGGGTGAGGATGTCGATGCAATAGCGCTCCTCCTCGACCATGCGCGCGATGCCGCGCACCTGGCCTTCGATGCGCTTCAGCCGCGCCAGCGATGTGGACCCGGATTTGGTCATCTTGAATACCCCCTAGGGGTATATTAGGATCGCCCGGCAACCACAACTCAAATTCACATGCGCAGGCTTTCTTTCGCCGCGCTGGCGTTCGGTATGGCGGTGTCGCCGCCGGCCTTTGCGTCGGACATGCCCGGGATGGCGGACATGCCTGGCATGAACATGCCGGCGCCTGGCACGATGCCGGCGATGGCAGCGACCGGTGTGCTCGGCGCCTATCCGATGAGTCGCGACGCTTCGGGCAGCAGCTGGCAGCCGGACGCGGTGCCGCATCGCGGCATCCATCTCATGGCGGGTGACTGGATGATCATGGCGCATGCCAGCCTCGCCGCCGTTCTCGACTCGCAGAGCGGACCGCGCGGCGACTCCCAGGGCTTCGCCCAAGGCTGGGGCATGGTGATGGCGCGGCGCGACTTCGCGGGCGGCGACACCGTGAATTTGCGCGCCATGCTCAGCCTCGATCCCTTCATGGGCCGGCGCGGCTATCCTTCATTGCTGGCGAGCGGCGAAACCGCCGACGGCGTCACGCCGCTGCTCGACCGCCAGCATCCGCACGATCTGCTGATGGAGTTGTCGGCGTCTTATGCCCACCGCCTCGCGGACGACAGCGCGGTGTTCGTCTATTTCGGCTATCCCGGCGAGCCCGCGCTCGGGCCAACAGCGTTCATGCATCGCGTCTCGGCGGCGGACAATCCTTTGGCGCCGATCGCGCATCACTGGCTCGATTCCACCCATATCGCATTCGGCGTCGCGACCGCCGGCTTCGTCCAGGGCGCGTTCAAGCTTGAAGTCTCGCAATTCACCGGCCGCGAGCCGGACCAGTTCCGCTTCGATGTCGAGCCGGCGCGCTTCGACAGCACCGCGCTGCGGCTGAGTTGGAATCCGTCGGCGAACTGGTCGCTGCAGGCGTCCTGGGGGTTCATCAAAAGTCCGGAACAGCTTGCCCCCGCCGTGAACGAAACCCGCACCACCGCCAGCGCGACCTATGTCATGCCGCTGGACGGCGGCGGCTCCCTCGCGGCGACGCTTGCCTTTGGACGCAAGCAGCTGACCGGCGGCGTTGCCGAGAACGGCTTTCTTGCCGAAGCCACGTACAAGCCGGCCGATGCCTGGACGATCTTCGCCCGCGCCGAGTCTGTTGAGAGCGATGAACTGTTCGCGGCGGCCACGCCTCGAACGGTGGGCGAATTGACCTTGGGCGCCATCCACGATTGGCGCGTCGCCGAGCATCTCAAGCTGGGACTGGGCGGCCTTTACACCTTCGATTTCGTGCCGGCCGCCGCGACGCCGCTCTATGGCGGCGGCCCGCATGGCGCGGCGCTGTTCGTGCGTCTGGTGGCCGATTAGCCGGTCCGGGCGGGACAGGTCGCGCTGGCCTCGGTCTTGCACCGCACCCGCCGGGATGATGCGTCCGGATGTTCCGGCGCGCCGGGTTGTTCTAGTTTGGGTCACATGTCGCTTAGTCCTGCCGACACCTCGCGGTTCCGTGCCCTCGACGGCTGGCGCGGCGTCTGCGCCGTGCTCGTGGCGCTGCACCACATCGAGGTGCACGGTTGGCTCTATTGGCAGCCGCTGATCCGCAACGCCTGGCTGTTCGTCGATTTCTTCTTCGTGCTCTCCGGCTTTGTGATCGCGCATGCCTATGGCGCCAAGCTGGGCAGCGGCGCCGGCGTCAAGGATTTCGTGATCCGCCGCCTGGGCCGGTTGTGGCCGCTGCATGTCGCGGTGCTGAGCGCGCTGGTGCTGCTCGAACTCAGCCACCTGATCATCAGCCACATCCATCCGATGGGCGATACGCGCGCCGCCTTCGTGCTCGACCGCGCGCCGCTCACCATCCTGACCAACCTGTTCCTGGTCCAGGCGCTGGGCCTGCACGATTTCGAGACCTGGAACGGTCCGGCGTGGTCGATCTCGTGCGAGTTCTACACCTATCTCGTCTTCGCGGCGGTATGCTTCTTCGCCGCCGGCCGCAAGGCGCGGCTGATCGTGGCGGCGCTGCTCGCCATCGCCGGCGCCGTCATCCTCGCCCGCTTCTCCGATTACGGCATGCGCGAGACCTTTCATTGGGCGATCTTCCGCTGCTTCTACGGCTTCTTCGTCGGCGTGCTCGCCTACGAAGCCTGGCGCGCCGGCGCGGCCCGTGCGCTCGGCGGCACGCTCGCCGAACTCGCGGCGCTAGCAGCGGTTGTAGCCTTCATCCTGCTCGTGCCCGGCGAACGGGCTCTCGAATATCTCGCGCCGCCGCTGTTCGCGCTCGTCGTGCTCGTCTTCGCCGGCGAGAAGGGCCTGGTGTCGCGCGCGATGACCTGGCGCCCCGCCGCCGCGCTCGGCCGCTGGTCCTACTCGATCTACATGGTCCACACGCTGGTGCTGGCGATGCTGTTCTCGAGCGCGCATTTCGCCGAGCGCCTGGCGCACGCGGCCTGGCTGATCCGGCAGCCGAACGGGCTGGCGATCCTCGACCTCGGCACGCCGCTCGCCAACGATCTGCTGACGCTCGCTTTCCTGGTCGCCGTGGTGGCACTCTCCGCGCTGACCTACCGCGTCGTCGAGCGTCCCGGCCAAGCCCTGTTCGCCCGCCTGGGGCGGCGCAAACCGCCGGTTTTTACGGCACAAGCGGCGTAATTTCCTGCAAAATTTGCTTTCTTGCCCCGGCCCGGCTGCCGCGCTACTTAGCGCCCGGCTTTTCGCGAAAAGGACCCTTTCCTCATGGCCCGCAAGAAGATCGCCCTCATCGGCGGCGGACAAATCGGCGGCACGCTCGCCCATCTCATCGGCCT
>CAYXMO010000314.1:0-4132 GCA_964465935.1 uncultured Rhizobium sp. | reverse complement strand
AGGAAGAAGCAGTGGCGCTCATCGTCAACGGCTTCTGCAAGGAAGTGCTGCAGCAGCTCCCGATGGAATTCGCCGTCGAAGCGCAAAAGCTCGTCGGCATCAGCTTGGAAGGTAGCGTCGGTTAGTCATGCTTGAGATCAAAGACCTTCACGTTGCCGTCGACGGCAAGGAAATCCTCCAAGGGCTGACGCTCTCCGTCGCAGCGGGGCAGGTCCACGCCATCATGGGCCCCAACGGCTCGGGCAAGTCGACGCTGTCCTATGTGCTCGCCGGCCGCGCCGGCTATGACATCACCGCCGGCTCGATCGCCTACAACGGCGAGGACCTCGCCGCCATGAAGCCGGAAGACCGCGCCGCCAAGGGCGTCTTCCTCGCCATGCAGTATCCGGTCGAGATCCCCGGCGTCACCACGCTCACCTTCCTCAAGACCGCGCTCAACGCCCAGCATCGCGCCCGCGGCGAGAAGGAGCTGGACGCGATGAGCGTGCTCAAGCTGGTGCGCAAGAAGGCCGGCGCGCTGAAGGTCAGCGAGGAGATGCTCAAGCGTGCCCTTAATGTCGGCTTCTCCGGTGGCGAGAAGAAGCGCCTCGAAATCCTGCAGATGGCGCTGTTCGAGCCCCGGCTCGCGATCCTCGACGAAACCGATTCCGGCCTCGACATCGACGCGCTCAAGCTCGTCGCCGAAGGCGTCAACGCCCTGCGCAGCCCGGAGCGCGCCATGCTGGTGATCACGCACTACCAGCGCCTGCTCGACTACATCGTCCCCGACCGCATCCACGTCCTGGCGCATGGCCGCATCGTCGCGGAGGGCGGCAAGGAGCTGGCGCATGAACTCGAAGCCAAGGGCTACGAGCACATCATAGGCAAGGCGGCATGAGCACGGCCGAAATCCTTTTTTTGGACGCGCTGGAACGCAGCACTGCGCTCCCCGGCGTGCCATGGCTGGAAGAGCGCCGCGCCGGCGCGCTCCAGGCCTTCCACGCCAAGGGCGTGCCGCATCGCCGGGTCGAGGACTGGAAATACACCGACCTGAAGGCCGCGCTCGAAGGCGCCAACGATCTCGGCGTTGACTCCATCGCGCTCGCCCTCGACGCGCTGCCCGAAGGCGTCGAGCATTTCGATCTCGCCAACCTCGCCGACGCGCCCGATTGGGTGCGCGCCCATCTCGGCAAGGCGGCGCAGGCCGGCGCCATGCCGGCGATCGCGCTGGCATTGGGCCACAGGGGCATCGCTATCCGCGTGCCGAAGAATGCCCACCCGGCGACGCCGGTTCGCCTTGGCGTCACGGGCTCCGGCCATGCTCGCGCGCTGGTCGTATTGGAGGACGGCGCGTCGCTGACTCTGCTCGAGACCCGCGCCGCCGGCACAGGCTTCAGCAACCTCGCCATCGAGGCGGTGGTCGGCGCGAATGCGCAGCTTACCCATGTCCGCCTGGCGGATGCCGCGCCCGACGCCATCCAGGTCGAAGACGTCGCCATCCGCGTCGCGCGCGACGGCGCCTATCGTGCCCATCTGTTCAACGGCGGCGCGTCGCTGTCGCGTCTCAATCTGCGCCTGACGCTGAAGGAGCCCGGCGCCAACGCGCATCTCTCCGGCGTCAGCGTCCTGGGCGGCACGCTCCATGCCGACGTGACGACCGAGGTCTACCACGCCTCCGGCCACACCCATTCCGAACAGCTCTTCAAGAAGATCGCCGGCGGCCGCGCCCGCGCCGTCTACCAGGGCAAGATCACCGTCGCGCAAAGCGCCGACAAGTCCGACTCGCGCCAGACCGCCAAGGCGCTCCTGATGGGCGAACGCGCCGAAGCCGACCTGAAGCCCGAGCTCGAAATCTTCGCCGACGACGTCAAATGCGCCCACGGCGCCGCGGTCGGCGACCTCGATGCTAATTCGCTGTTCTACCTGCGCGCCCGCGGCATCCCGGAGGCCGAGGCGCGCAACATGCTGGTCCGCGCCTTCCTGGAAGAAGCGGTCGACGAGATCGCCGACGAAGCCATCCGCGCCACGGTCTGGCAGGCGGTCGAAGACGCGCTGCCGCAGGCGATGCTGCCATGACCGCGCAAACGAAAATCGCCACCGCCTTCGATCCGGCCGCGGCCCGCGCCGACTTTCCGATCTTGTCGAAGCAAATCTACGGCAAGCCGCTGGTCTATTTCGACAATGGCGCGTCGGCCCAGAAGCCGCGCCAGGTGCTCGACGCCATGCGCGATTTCGCGTCCAGCGACTACGCCAATGTCCATCGCGGCGTGCACTATCTCTCCGCCAAGGCGACCGATGCCTACGAAGCCGCGCGCCGCACGGTGCAGAAATTCCTGGGCGCGGCGCACGAGGACGAGATCGTCTTCACCAAAGGCGGCACCGAAGCCATCAACCTGGTCGCTGCCAGCTTCCTCGCCCCCCGCATCCAGCCCGGCGACGAGATCGTGCTGAGCGTGATGGAGCACCATTCCAACATCGTGCCCTGGCACTTCCTGCGCGAGCGCCAGGGCGCGGTGCTAAAATGGGTCGACGTCCAGAACGACGGCAGCCTCGATATCGAAGCCCTCGACGCCGCTATCGGCCCCAAGACCAAGTTCGTCGCCATCACGCACATCTCGAACGTGCTCGGCACCGTCACGCCGCTGAAGGAGATCGTCGCGCGCGCTCACGCCAAGGGCGTGCCGGTGATGGCCGACGGCGCCCAGGGCGCGGTGCACGAGATCATCGACGTGCAGGCGCTGGACGTCGATTTCTACACGCTGACCGCGCACAAGCTCTACGGCCCCACCGGCATCGGCGCCCTCTACGGCAAGCGCAAGCACTTGAAGGCCATGCGCCCGTTCAACGGCGGTGGCGAGATGATCCGCGAAGTCACCCGCGACCTCGTCACCTATGCCGATCCGCCGGCCCGCTTCGAAGCCGGCACGCCGCCGATCATCGAAAGCGTCGGCCTTGCCGCCGCCATCGACTACCTGAACCGCCACGACCGCGCCGCGATCAAGGCGCATGAGCACGACCTGCTGGCCTATGCCCGCGAAGGCCTGCGCCAGTTCAACTGGCTGCGCGTGATCGGCGATGCGCCGGGCAAGGCTTCGATCCTCAGCTTCGAGGCCGACGGCATGCACGCCCACGACCTCGCCACTATCCTCGACCGCGAAGGCGTCGCGGTACGCGCCGGGCATCACTGCGCCCAGCCGCTGATGGAGCGCTTCGGCGTCGTCTCGACCACGCGCGCCAGCTTCGCGCTCTACAACACCCGCGCCGAGATCGACGCGATGCTGGAAGCGCTCGCCAAGGCCAGGAAAATTTTGGCATGAGCGCTCGCTTAAACCACCACACCGTCATCACCCGGCTTGTCCGGGTGATCCAATTGGATCGCCCGCATGAAGCGGGCGATGACGGTTTTTGTTTTGGGATTCAATAGCGGCGATGGACGACACCCTGCGCGAGCTCTACCAGGACGTGATCCTCGATCACTCCAAGCATCCGCGCCATTTCGGCAAGCTCGAAGGCGCCACCAACACCGCCCTGGGCCACAACCCGCTATGCGGCGACCGCGTCACGGTGCAGCTCCTGGTCGACAAGGACAATCGCATCGCCGACGTCAAATTCGAAGGCAAGGGCTGCGCCATCTCCCAGGCCTCCGCCTCGCTGATGACCGACATGATCGCCGGCCGCAGCGTCGCCGAGGCGGAACAGCTGATGGGCGGCTTCCTCAACCTCGTGAAGGGCGAAGAAGTCGCGGGCCTGAACGAAGACGACCGCGAACGCCTCGACGTCATGGCCGGGGTCAGCGCGTTTCCTATGCGCGTAAAATGCGCGACACTGGCCTGGCATACGATGAAATCGGCCCTGGAGGGCGGCATCGCCGCCAAAACGGAATGAACGCCGAACCCTCAAAGACCGACATCAACGCGACGGGTTCCGCGCTCAGCGCCGAGGAACTCGAGGATTTCACGATTAAGCTCGTGACCGCGCTCAAGAGCGTCTACGATCCGGAGATCCCGGTGGACATCTACGAACTCGGCCTTATCTATAAGGTCGATGTCGCCGACAACAAGGACGTCACCGTGGACATGACGCTGACCGCGCCGGGCTGCCCGGTGGCCGGCGAAATGCCCGGCATGGTGAAGAACGCGCTGGAAGGCGTCGA
>CAYXMO010000313.1:0-4133 GCA_964465935.1 uncultured Rhizobium sp. | reverse complement strand
TTCTCCGAGGACCCGCGCGTCGTGGGCGTCTCGGTCGGCGCCAGCTGGTAAGCAGACAGACCTCAGATTGCGGATCAGGGCGCCGGAAAACCGGCGCCCTTTTTCGTTGTCCGGGGCGCGGCGAAAAAGCGTGGCCTGGGCGCCATGACGCACCGAATTGTCATCATCACATGATGAATTTGTTTGACCCGCCTCGGCCGGACCATTATTCATCATCCAGTGAATGAGTTTGCGTTGCCTGCGGCATCTCGACGGATTTTTCGCAGCGCAATGTAGGAACACCCACCCATTGGCACCTTACCCAGGGGACCTTCGGGTGGCGAAATCCCCCGGCCTAGCGCTCCTCCTCGGGCCGGGCCGGGGGATGTTTCCTCCCTGCAAATTCCCGCCCTTCCCACCGCCGATTCGATTGAGCGCCAGGGTGCCGGCGTGCACTCTCGCGCGAACCTGGAACGGGCCGCCGCATGCCGCTGAACGTGCTCTTCATCACCGCCGATCAGTGGCGGGCCGAATGCCTGTCGGCGCTCGGCCATCCGGCCGTCAAGACGCCCCATCTCGACGCCCTGGCGCGCGAGGGCGTGCTGTTCGCCAGCCATTTCGCCAACGCGGTGCCGTGCGGGCCGTCGCGCACCTCGCTGCACACCGGGATGTATCTGCAGAACCACCGCTCCGGCACCAATGGCACGCCACTGGATGCGCGCCACACCAACTGGGCGAAGGAAGCGGCCGCCATCGGCTACGACCCCGTCCTGTTCGGCTACACCGACACAAGTCTCGACCCGCGCGAGCTGGCGGAAGACGATCCCTGGCTGCGCACTTATGAAGGTCCGCTGCCCGGCGTCCGGCCCATCGTGATGATGGGCGACACGCCGACGCAATGGACCGATTGGCTCAAGGCCCGGGGCTACGCCGTGCCCCAGCCGATCCAGCGCGCCTATGCGTTGCGCGCCGAAGGCCCCGAATACGAAGACGGCGCCGCGGTGCCCAAGCCGCTGGCTTACCCGGCTGAGGTCGACGACACCAACTACCTGGTCGACCGCTGCATCGACTACATCCGCGAGGCCAAGGGCCCGTTCGTGGCGCATCTGTCGATCCTGCGCCCGCATCCCCCGTTCGTTGCGCCGCAGCCTTACAACGCGCTGTACGATCCGATGGCGGTGCCCGGCTTCGCGCGCCTGGCGACGCCGAACGACGAGGCGGCGCAGCATCCCTGGCTGGCGCACCAGCTGTCGCGCCGCCAGTTCCGCGCCCCTGCCGACGAGAAGAAGCTGCGCCGCATGAAGGCGGTCTATTACGGGCTGATGCGCGAGGTCGACGACGCGCTCGGCCGGGTGTTTGCGTTCCTGAAGGAGACCGGGCGCTGGGACGACACGCTGATCGTCTTCACCTCCGACCATGGCGAGCAGATGGGCGATCATTGGCTCCTGGGCAAATGCGGCTATTTCGACGCCTCCTACCGCATCCCGCTGATCGTGCGCGATCCGCGCAGGGCGGCGGACGCAGGGCGCGGCCAAATCGTCAGCCGCTTCACCGAGAATGTCGACATCATGCCGACGCTGCTCGAAGCGATCGGCGCTGGCATCCCGCTGCAATGCGATGGCGCCTCGCTGCGCCCGTTCCTGGAAGGCCAGGGCGCGCCGGCCAATTGGCGGACCGAGGCGCATTGGGAATTCGACTTCCGCGATCCCGCCGACGACGCGGCGGAACGCAAGCTCGGCCTGACGCTGCACCAGTGCACCATGAACATCGTGCGCGACGAGCGCTTCAAATATGTCCACTTCACCAAGCTGCCGCCGCTGCTGTTCGACCTGAAGAAAGACCCCGGCGAGTTCACCAACGTCGCCGGCGATCCGCGTTATTTGCCGGTCATGCTGGAATACGCCCAGAAGCTCCTGTCCTGGCGCATGAACCATGATGAGCAGGTTCTGACCCATATTTCGCTGACCCATGACGGACCGGTGGCGAGGCCCGCGGCGCGCTATTGAACAGCGCCGTCAAGTCGCCCTCGATGGGCTGCGCCGCGACGCTGCAGACGCCGACCGGCGGCGCGATCCGCTGCAACGGGTCCCGACCGGCAGTACTGGCGCGAATGGTCGAAATGGTCTAGCAATTCTAAGGGTTTGGGGACGTTCCGCCTTGGATTCGCTCGACCATATCGACGGCGTGTTGCCGGCCAACCAGGCGCGCAGCCGCAATGCCCGCGACCGCCTGCTGCAGGCCGGCGACCGGGTGTTCGCCAAGCTCGGCTATGACGCGGCGCATGTGAACGACATCGCGCAGGCGGCGGGCTGTTCGGTCGGCAGCTTCTATCGCCGCTTCCGCGACAAGGAGGCGTTCTTCAAGGCGCTGCATCACCGCTTCACCGAGCGCAACCTCGACAACGGCGCGCGCTTCTTCGCGATGGAGGAATGGCAGACGCAGCCGACCTCGGCCGTGGTGCGGACCCTGATCGAGAACACCGCCCACATCATGAAGCGCAACCAGGGCTTCTTCCGCGCCCTGTTCCAGCGCTCGCTGGCGGGCGCCGGCTCCGATTACTGGCCGCGCATGCGCGCCGGCACCGGGCGGCAGGGCGAATTGCTCGCCGCCTTCATGCAGGCGCGCGGCGAAGGCGCGGGGCATGAAGACCTGGTCGCCGACTGCACCTTCGTCCTGCGCTCGGTCGACGGCGCGATCGTGCACCGGCTGCTGAACGACGGGCCCTATATCGACGAGGACTTCGTCATCGAGCAGCTGTCGCGCATGGCGCTGGCCTATCTCGGGCTCGAGGACCACGGCGCCAAGACCGTCAAGCGCAAGTGACGCGCAACGACCGGCGCGCCGCGGCGGCGGTCGCGGCGGTTGCCGTCATCGGCCTTGCCGCCGTTTTGATCCCCAAGAGCGAACCCAGCGTCTGCCTGCGCGCGACGTCGTCCCATGGCGACATGGTGTGGGTGCCGGGCGGAAGTTATCGGCAGGGCGATACGGTCTATCCTGAGGAAGGGCCGCTGACGCCGGCGCGCGTCAAGGGCTTCTGGATGGATCGGCACGAAGTGACGAACGACGAATTTGCCGCCTTCGCCGCCGCCACCGGCTATGTGACCCAGGCCGAGCGCGCCCTCGATCCCGCGAGCCATCCGGGGATCGACGCCGACCTGCTGCGGCCGGGCGCGATGGTGTTCTTCGTGCCGAAGGAATTGCATGGCATGGAGGACATCTCGCAGTGGTGGCGCTTCGTCGCCGGCGCGAGCTGGCGCCATCCGGCGGGGCCGGGAAGTTCGCTGGCGGGACGCGGCGCCTTTCCCGTGGTCGAGGTGACGCATGAAGATGCGCTCGCCTATGCGCGCTGGAAGCAGCGCGATCTGCCGACCGAAGCGGAATGGGAATGGGCGGCGCGCGCCGGCGATCCCGATCCGGGCAACGACCACGACCAGCCCAAGGACGCCAACACCTGGCAAGGCGTGTTTCCGGTGCTCAACAGCGGCGCCGACGGCTTCGTAGGCTTGGCGCCGGTCGGCTGCTATGGCGCCAACGCTTACGGCCTCTACGACATGTTCGGCAATGTGTGGGAACTGACCGACGATCTCTACCGCCCGCGCCATGGCGAGACGCCGGCGCCGGACGCGATGCCGCCGCGCGGCGATGCCCTGCGCTACACGATCAAGGGCGGCTCGTTCCTGTGTGCGCCGAACTACTGCATGCGCTACCGCTCCGGCGCGCGCGAGGGGCAGGAAGCGGACCTGGCGGCGAGCCATTTGGGGTTTCGGACGGTGTTGCGCAGAGGTGCACCGTAGTGCGTGCTTCGAGGCTCCGCTACGCGGAGCGCCTCAGCATGACGAGATGGGAGCTTGCACAACTCTCGTCATGCTGAGGTGCGAGCGTAGCGAGCCTCGAAGCACGCACCTATTCGGCCACCATCTTCGCTTCGATGCCGCCGATCTTGTCGATTTCGATGCGCACGGTGTCGCCCACCTTCAAGAACTGCGGCGGCTTCATCGATTGGCCGACGCCGCCCGGCGTGCCGGTGAAGACCATGTCGCCGGGCTCCAGCGTCATCGCCTGGCTTAAGTACGCGATCTGGTCGAAGCAGTTGAAGACGAGGTTCTTCGTGTTCGAGTTCTGCTTGGTCTCGCCGTTGACGAGGCAGCGGATGC
>CAYXMO010000312.1:0-4138 GCA_964465935.1 uncultured Rhizobium sp. | reverse complement strand
ATCACCGCGCCGCGTTGGCGTCCTTGGCGATGGTGTTCAGCGGCTCGGCGTTGAAGCCCGACTGCGTGATCACGATCTTGTACACCGCGCCGTCGACCAGCGGCATGTAGTTCGCCGAACCGAACTTGCGGTCCTCGGTGTAGAACTTCTCGAGAATCCACGGCACCCAGCCCGGCGGCACATAGGAATTGACCACCGGCGCGCCGTGCAGGTCGCAAGACGTGATCAGCTTGCCGTTGCCGCGCTCGGCGCTGGAATATTTGTTGCTGATCTGGTCGAGCGTGTAGGTCGCGTCGAGGCCGAGCACATTGGCCCAGGGCTTCCACTTCTGCACCCGCCCGCCGATCAGCCATTCGTCGCCCTGCAGCGTGCAGCTCTGGTCGGGGATGGCGCCGTCGAGGCGCTTGACGGTGACGAGATAGAGATTCTGCGCCGCGTCGGTCGCCTTGACGCTGACATTGGCGACCGGGCCTTCATGGGTCAGGCGCGAGAACAGCTGGATGTTGAGGCCGACCAGGCTGAGCGCCAGGCCGATGCCAGCGGCCGCCGTGCCGCCGACCACGCGCCGGCTGCCCTGTCCGGCATTGCCGCGCACGACATGCGCCGCGCCGGAGCCCAGGAACAGCACGCCGAGCACCGCGACCAGCACCGGCGCAATCCACCACACAACACCCACGCCAACCTCCACCGCCCCGTAAAGGAGACACTCTAGCCGGTATTTGTGGCAGAATCCCGGTTCGCGGGAGGAAGTTCCATGCAGAAGGTCGCCTTGGTTACCGGCGCGGGCAGCGGCATCGGCCGCGCCGTGGCGCTCGCGCTGGCGGGCGCGGACTACGCCGTCGTGCTGGCAGGGCGCCGGGCCGAGGCGTTGAACGAGACCGCGGCGCTGGCGCCAGGCAAGCCGCTGCTCGCGGTGCCCACCAATGTGGCCGACCCGGCGCAAGTCGCAGCCCTGTTCGCCAAAGCGAAGGAGGCCTATGGCCGCCTCGACCTGCTGTTCAACAATGCGGGAACCGGCGCGCCGCCGCTGCCGCTGGAGGACCTGACCCCGGCGCAGTGGCAGGCGGTGGTCGACGTCAACCTGACCGGACCGTTCCTCTGTACCCAGCAGGCGCTCAAGCTGATGAAGGCGCAGAGCCCGCGCGGCGGGCGCATCATCAACAACGGCTCGATCAGCGCCCACACGCCGCGCCCCAACTCGGCGCCGTACACGGCGACCAAGCACGCGATCACCGGCCTGACCAAAGCGACGGCGCTCGACGGCCGCGCCTTCGACATCGCCTGCGGCCAGATCGATATCGGCAACGCCGAAACCCCGATGACGGCGCGGTTGAAGAATGGCGTGCCGCAACCCAATGGCACGCTGGTGCCCGAGCCCGTGATGGATGTCACTGCCGTCGCCAAAGCGGTGCTCTACATGGACAGCTTGCCGCTCGACGCCAATGTGCTGAGCCTGACGGTGATGGCGACCAAGATGCCGTTCGTAGGGCGGGGTTGATGCCGCCGATCCAGCACGCCGACGGGCTGCCCACACCGCAACGCTATTTCGCCGTCCTCACCATCGCGCTGGGCATCGTCATGGCGGTGATGGATTCGGCGATCGCCAACGTCGCGCTGCCGACCATCGGCGTCGATCTGCAGGCCGACCCGGCCCTGTCGATCTGGATCGTCAACGGCTACCAGCTCGCGGTCACGATCTCGCTGCTGCCGCTGGCGGCGCTGGGCGACATCGTCGGTTACCGCCGCGTCTATGTCGGCGGCCTGATCGTCTTCACCATCGCCTCGCTGCTCTGCGCGGTGTCGCATTCGCTGCCCATGCTGGCGGTGGCGCGCGTGCTGCAAGGTTTCGGCGGCGCCGGGATCATGAGCGTGAACTCGGCCCTGATCCGCTTCATCTATCCCCACAGCCAGCTCGGGCGCGGGCTGTCGCTCAACACGCTGATGGTGGCGGTGTCGGCGGCGGCGGGACCGACGGTCGCGGCCGGCATCCTCAGTCTCGCCACATGGCCCTGGCTGTTCGCGATCAACATCCCGTTCGGTCTCGTCTCCGTCGTCATCGCGCTGCGCACCCTGCCCTTCACGCCGCGCGCCGGGCATGCCTTCGACATTCCCGGTGCCGTGCTGGTGGCGCTGATGTTCGCGCTTCTGATCGGCAGCATCGATGCCTTCGGCCATGGCGAGTCCTTCCTGCCGTTCGCCGGCGAGCTCGTTCTCACCGCCGCCATTGGCTGGATGATGGTGCGGCGCGAGCACCAGGCGGCGGCGCCGATGCTGCCCGTCGACCTGATGCGCATCCCCGCCTTCACGCTCGCTATTGCGACCTCGATCTGCTCCTTCGTCGGCCAGATGCTCGCGCTGGTGTCTCTGCCCTTCCTGTTCCAGAGCGGCATGGGCTTCACGGCGGTTGAGACGGGCCTCCTGATCACGCCCTGGCCGATCGCGATCGCGCTGGTCTCGACCTTCGCCGGACGCCTCGCCGACAGATATTCCGCCGGGCTGATGGGCGGGCTCGGGCTGATCGTGTTCGCGGCCGGCCTGCTGGCGCTGGCGCTGCTGCCGGCGCATGCCAGCGTTCCCGATATCGTCTGGCGCATGGTGCTGTCCGGCGTTGGCTTCGGCCTGTTCCAGTCGCCCAATGCCCGCGCCATGATCGCCGCCGCGCCCTTGGCGCGCAGCGGCGGCGCCAGCGGCATGCTCGGCGTCGCGCGCCTGCTCGGCCAGACCATCGGCGCGGCGCTGGTGGCGCTGGTGTTCCTGCGCGTGCCGCTGCACGGCACCGTGACCGCGCTGTATGTCGGCGTCGGCTTCGCGCTGCTGGCGGCGCTGGTGAGCAGCCTGCGGCTTTTTGAGCGCACGGCTGGCCCTGCCAAAAGCCAAGGTTAAGGGCCGATTTGATTGGACCGCCCGGCAGCTGCGCGCCCATACTTGGCGCAACGACAAGAT
This sequence comes from uncultured Rhizobium sp., assembly GCA_964465935.1. Classification (GTDB taxonomy): domain Bacteria; phylum Pseudomonadota; class Alphaproteobacteria; order Micropepsales; family Micropepsaceae; genus Rhizomicrobium. The sequence continues at coordinate 1,195 of CAYXMO010000312.1, read as the reverse complement.
TTCGAGGGGGGAACGATGAAGCGATTTGCCGCCGCGCTCGCGATTGCCGCGAGCCTGACCGCCAGCCATGCCTTCGCCGACGACAAGAACGACTATGGCAAGGCGGGCAACTGGCTGTGCCTGCCGGGCCAGGACGACGCCTGCGCCACCGACGAGGACGCGACCATCGTCAAGGCCAACGGCACGCTGACGCCGGAGAAATTCAAGCCAGTGAAGGACCCGGGTGTCGACTGCTTCTACATCTATCCCACGGTCTCGCTCGATCCGGGCATCAACAGCGACATGATCCCGGGCCGCGAGGAGATGAGCGTGATCGCGATGCAGTTCGCGCGCTTCGGCTCGGTGTGCAAGACCTACGCCCCGCTCTACCGCCAGTTCACCATCACCGCGCTGATCGCGCGGATGACGGGCAAGCCGATGGCGATGCCGACCAATCCGCTGATGGCCTATCAGGACGTGGTCGACGCCTGGAACTACTACCTGGAGCACTACAACAAGGGCCGCGGCGTGATCCTGATCGGGCACAGCCAGGGCTCGGGCATGCTGACCCAGCTGATCCGGAACGAGATCGACGGCAAGCCGGTGCAAAAGCAGATCGTGCTCGCGATCCTGGGCGGCACGCGCCTCGCCGTTCCGGAAGGCAAGGACGTCGGCGGCGACTTCCAGCATGTGCCGCTGTGCCATTCGGCGGCGACGCCGGGCTGCGTCATCGCCTTCGCCTCGTTCCGCTCCACCGTGCCGCCGCCGGCCGGCTCCTTGTTCGGCAAGGTGCAGACGGCGGGCCAGGAAGCGGCCTGCGTCAATCCGGCGGCGCTCGGCGGCGGCTCGGGCGCGGTGCACGCCTATATGGCGACGCATTGGCGCGGCTTCGGCAATTCGCCGCCGACCGACGGCACCAGCTGGGTCAAGGGCAAGACGGTGACGACGCCGTTCGTCACCCTGCCCGGCATGCTGACGGCCGAATGCGCCCGCAACGACAACGGCACCTATCTGTCGGTCACCGTGCATGGCGATCCTAAGGATCCGCGCGCCGACGACATTTCCGGCGACACCACCGGCGATCCGCGCTGGGGCCTGCATCTGGTCGATATGAACCTGTTCATGGGCAACATGCTGGACGTCGTGCGCAGCGAGACCCGTGCCTATCTGAAGATGAAGAAATAGGAGACGCGAGATGGACCTCAATCCCAAAGCC
>CAYXMO010000311.1:1902-4151 GCA_964465935.1 uncultured Rhizobium sp. | reverse complement strand
GCCACGGCGTCGTCATCCTGGTCGGCGACGAGCCTTACTACGCCCGCGTCGGCTTCGCCAAGCTTCCGCCGGGGCGCATTCGCTTCCCCGGTCCGGTGGATTCGTCGCGCATCCTCGGCTTGTCGCTGAAGGCGAACGAATTGCTCAACCTGTCGGGCGAAGTGCGCCGCGCCCGGCTCGACGACGGCGTCTGCGCCGACGGCGCCGGCCTCGCCTGATGGCCGCGCTGCACCTCGTCTCGCGCTATCCGCGCCCGGACTGCGTCCGGCGCCTGAAAGAGGTCGTGACGTCGTGGTGGGGCGGTACGCCCGGCACGCCCTGCGGCCGGGTGCGCGAAAGCGGCGCCACGCTGCGCATGTCGATCTGCTACCGCAATTCGTTCCAGACCGTGCTGCGGCTCAAAATGTCGGACCGGCCCGACGGCGGCACCGATCTGACCTGCCGTTTCGGCATCAACCGCTTCGTCCTGGGGTTCATGGTCTTCTGGTTCGGGAGCGCGGCCGGCCTCGATCTGATCATCGCGATCAAAGCGCTGTTCAGCGGTGAAAGCGTCGACTTTGAGATGTTGCTCAGCGTGGTGCCGTTCTTGGCCGCCGGTGCGGCGCTGGTCGGCTTCTGCCGCTTTCTGGCGCGCAACGAACGCACCCAATTGCTGCTGTTCCTGGAGGACACGATCGACGCGCGCCTGCCGGGCTGACAAGGAGGACACTTGTGACCGCCATCGATCTCATCTCCCCGCTGCCGCGCGGCGAATGCGTCCGGCGCCTGCAGGCCAATGTGAGCTCCTATTGGGCGATCGCTTCGGCCAACAAGGTCGTCGGCAGCATCGACGGTGACGCGCTGCGCCTGCGCAAGCGCATTTATTACCGCAACTCGTTCCAGCCGACCTTGCGCGGCAGCCTGGCCGACGCGCCCGGCGGCACCCGCATCCGTTGCGAGTTCGGCACCATCTCGCTCGCGCCCATCCTGATCGCCGCCGGCGTCATCTTCGTCATCGCCATCGCCATGGCCGCCACGCTGGGGCGCGGCATCGAGTTGCGCAACGTGCCGCTGGTGGCGATCCTGGTGCCGCTCGGCGCCTTGCCGCTGTTCGCCGGCCTGGGCTTCGGCACCATCTGGCTCGGCCGCCGCCTGGCGCGCGGCGACGAGGCATACCTGCTCGATTTTCTGCGCAAGACGCTGGAGGCGCGCGACGCCTAAGCCGCCTTGGGATCGCGCGCCGCCTTGCCGCCTTCCAGCCAGGCTTTCAGCTCCGGCCCCAGCTTCTCCAACGCGATGCGCTCGTAGAGCGCCTTGTTCTCATCACTGAGCACGCTTTGCCATTCGCCTTTGCGCGCCTTGCGGAAGAAATTGCCGTTGTCGGCCCACTCGCCCAGATGCGCCCCCGGCGCGTTGTCGCCGGCGTGCGCCTTCATCGCGGCAAAGCCCGCGGCTTTCACCAGCGCCGGCCATTTGCTCTCGTCGACCGGTATGCCCAGCGCCGCCGACAGCCGCCGCATCTCGCCGTCGCGGTCCGCCGTCAGGTCGCGGTAGTTGAGGAACACGATGTTGGGCAGATGGCGGAAGTCCCAATAGGTCTTGGACAGATACAGCACCGAGCCGGCGGGAAAGCCGTCGCTCATCCAGGGCTGCGTCCCGGTGGTCAGCCAGAGCGGGAACATCGCGTTGGGATCGCTCGGGAAACTGAAATCGGGCGGCAGCCCGGCGCGCTTCAGCGTCTCGGCCCGCGTCTGCGCCGAGACGTTCGCGATATGATCCTGCATCGACAGGAAAGCATCGCGCGGATCGCGGCCGCAGAACACATAGGTGACGTCGTCCCAATAAGGCAGGCCGTCGAGCGGGGTGTGGGTCTTGACGATGCGGCGGAAAGGCTGCGCATCGAAATGCGCGACGACATCTTCGACCGGTTCGGTATGGCGGTCGAGCCAGCGCGACAGCACGGTCAGGGGCTGCGGCAAGTCGGGCGTCTGATGCACCAGCAGCGCGCACAGCATCTGCGTCCAGGTCGTGCCGCACTTGGCCGGCGTCGCGACGACGATGTCGCCGGCGCGCGGCCGGAAACGATCCCAGCGCGCGCTGTCGAAGATCATGTCGGTATAGGTGTGGATGCGTTCCGGCCGGTGCATGCGTACCTCTTTGCCCTGATACGCCGGACCATAGAGCGCGGATCATGGGCGCTTCCACCCTCCCCTTGAGGGAGGGTCGAACAAATTCGCGCCCTTCGCGCGAATTTTTCGGGGAGGGGTCGG
>CAYXMO010000311.1:0-1802 GCA_964465935.1 uncultured Rhizobium sp. | reverse complement strand
CTACCGCCCCTCGACCCGCCACGCGATCAAGAGCGTGCCCAGCAGCAACAGCAGCGCCGCCCAGCCGGGGAGCAGCGGCTGCTGCTCCACCGCGGTGACGCGATAGGCGCCGTTGGCGCGCAACCCGATCCAGCCCGCGCCCGCCGCGTTGCCGCTTTGCCCGACGCGGCGCACCTCCGGCATGCCGTCGATCAGCCAGTGCACCGAGCCGCCGCTCGCCTGCGCGATGGGCGCCAGTACGCTCTCGGTCGCGCGCATATCGGCGACTTCCTTTGGGTTCAGCGGTCCCGCCGCCGCCACCGCGGTCAGCGTCCCGTCGGTCAGCCGGTAGAGCCCGAGCTCATCGGCCCTCGCCTTGGCGCGCCAGATGCCGGGCGCGACTCGCGCCAGGGTCAGCGTCGCGTGCTTGCCCGACGGATAGGTCAGCGCCACCGGCTTGGCGGCGTCCGCCATGGTGCGGCGCTCGACCGTGATCATCCCATCGGCGATGGTGGCGGCGAGGCGCTCCTCCTCCAGCTCCGGCTCCTTCATCAGCCAGTGCGCCAGCCGGCGCAGCAATTCGGCCTGCGGTCCGCCGCCTTCGAAGCCGCGCGCCCACAGCCAGGCGTGATCGGAGAGCAGCTCCGCGACGCGGCCCTTCTTGACGTTGTCGAGCACCAGCAGCGGCGCGTCGTTCGGCCCGCTCATCAGCGTCTCGCCCGACACCTTGGTCGAGCCGATCAGGCGGAACCAGCGGCCCCAACTCGGCGCCGCCGCGCCGCTGTTCGAGCCCGGCAGGTCGCGCGTCACCGGATGCGCCAGGCCCAAAGCTGTCACCATCGGTTTGTAGCCTTGGGTGACGATCTGCCCCGTGGGCTGCGCCGGCAGCACCGAGGCCAGCGGCGTGCGCGAGATGCTCATCGCCTGCGCGAATTCCGGCCCCGACGCCACCAGCAGGGCGCCGCCATTTTCGACATAGGCGGCCAGATTCTCGTAGTAGAGCAGGGGCAGGATGCCGCGCTCGCTGTAGCGGTCGAAGATGATGAGATCGAAGCTCGACAGCTTCTCGGAGAACAATTCGCGGGTCGGGAACGAGATCAGCGACAGCTCGTTGATCGGCGTCGCGTCCTGCTTGGCCGGCGGGCGCAAAATCGTGAAATGCACCAGCTCGACCGACGGATCGGTCTTGAGCAGGTTGCGCCACACCCGCTCGCCGGCATGCGGCTCGCCCGAGACCAACAGCACGCGCAGACGGTCGCGCACCCCCGATACCGTCACCACGGCGCGGTTGTTCTGCAGCGTCAGCTCGGCCGGCCCCGGCCGCGCCTCGACTTCGACGACGTTCTCGCCGCCATGGCGGACCGGAACTTGCAGCGTCGCGTTGCGGCCCACCGGCACCAGCTGCGTGCCCAGGCTGATGCCGTCGACGCGAAACTCGACCACGGCACTGCCGCCGGTCTCGGCGCCGAAATCGTCGACCCGCACCACCATCGCCGCCGACTGCCCGACGATGGCGAAGCGCGCCGCGTTGACGACGCTGAGCTTGCGATCCTTCTCGCCATGCCGCCCGGCGATCAGCGCATGCACCGGCGCCGCGATGCCCGGCTTGTCGGCCGGCGGCGCGTCATGCACCTCGCCGTCGGTGATGAGGATCGCGCCGGCGACGCGCTCCGGCGGCACGTCGGCCAGCGCCGCGTTCAGCCCGGCGAAGAGCTGCGTGCCGTTGTCCTCGCCGGTCGCGGTCGTGGTCACCACGTTCTCGCGCACCTCGAGATTGGGCTCGGCGGCGAGCTGTTTGCGGATCGCCGCCAGCGCCGCGTCCT
>CAYXMO010000310.1:0-4160 GCA_964465935.1 uncultured Rhizobium sp. | reverse complement strand
GGATCGCGTTCAGCGGCGTGCGCAATTCGTGGCTCATATTGGCGAGGAATTGCGACTTGGCGCGGCTCGCCGCTTCGGCGTGCTCGCGCGCCCGGTCGGACTCGGCCTTCGAATGCGCCAAAGCGTCGATCAAATCGTTCTTCTCGTAGCGCAGCAGCAGCATATCGCGCGCCGTGAGGTAAATCTGCCGCGACATGAACAGCATGTAGGCGATATAGAGCACGGCGAGGACCGCGATGCCGTTATAGACCAGGCCGCCCGATTGCAGCGGCGTCAGCACCAGCATCGCGCCATAGCTGCCATAGGACACCACCGTCAGCGGCCGGCTGGCGCCGACCAGCGCGCCGTTGCCGGCGACGGTGCAGGCCAGCAGCATGATGACGATCAGGCAGGGCAGGTCGTTGTGCGGCACCCAGAGGAAGAAGCCGAGCGACGCCCAGCTCAAAGTGAAGGCGAAATAGCACAGCGTTGCGATTGCGATCCGGCGCGGCCAATTCCCGGCCGCCGCCGCCGCATTGCCGAAGCGTTGCGCCACGATGCCCAGCGGCACGCAGGCCGCCGCGACGAGGAGGAACCACAGCACCAGCCGCGGCGCCGCGATCCACCGGTGGAACATGATGCAGACCACCAGCGCCAGCGCCGGCATCATCCAGGCATTGGGCCGAAGGTTACGCAGCGCCAGCCCAAGCTGGTCCTGGACGAGCCTCTGGCCGCGCGTCGGCGCGCCGCTCCCGGCATCTGGCTTTGACGGCTCGATGGACATGGTCTTCCCCAAGCCACAATGCCGCGTCCCGGTTAAGACCGATTAAAGCCGCTTGGCGGCCCGTTAACGTCCGTTTACCGTGCCCGCCGGCTCATCATCGGGAGGAACTCATGGCCATCGGCGTCGTCGCGACGATCAAGATCAAGGAAGGCACCAACGAGGCGTTCGAGGCGGTCGCCAAGGAACTCATGGCCGCGGTGCGCGCCAACGAGCCGGGCAACAAGTTCTATCAGTTCACCAAGTCGCGGACCGACGCCACGACCTATGTCGTGATGGAGCTCTATGCCGACCAGGCGGCGCTGGAAGCGCACGGCAAGTCGGATCATTTTCGCACCATCGGTCCCAAAATGGGCCCCTCGATGGCCGGCCGCCCCGACGTACAGTATTTCGACGCGGTGTGAGCAAGGCGCGATCTGAGCTCTACTCCTTAATTCGTCATTGCCCGGCTTGTCCGGGCAACCCATTTTCTTTGCACGAACAGGAAAATGGGTCGCCCACATAAAGCGGGCGATGACGATTTGGATATGAAGCAAGTGCCCTTAGAGTTTTAGATACGGCACCAGCATCGCGGTCTTGCGCGCATAGGCGTCGTACGCCTCGGCGCCCAATTCCGCGCGCAGGAAGCGCTCTTCCAGCCGGCCCTTGACGATGTAGCCGGCGACGATCAGCGCTGCGCCGGCGGCCGCCAGGGCCGTGCCGCGCACCGCCATGGTCGCGAGCGATGCCGTGATCACGCCGGTGTAGATCGGGTGGCGCACGATGGCGTAAGGCCCGGTATCGATCACACGATGGCCTTCCTTGCGCGTCACCGATCCCGACCAGAAGCGTCCCAGATGGATGCGCGCCCACCAGCAGAACAGAAAGCCCAGCGCCGCGACGCCGACCATCGCCCATTTGGCATCCTCGGGCAGCGACCACAGCGGCGTACCGCCGAACGCCATGGCGAAATGGCCTCTGGGGCCGCGGCGCACGACATAGGCGAGCAGCAGGAAGAACCCGCCGAATTCGAACAGGCGATAGAGCGTCTGGCTGCCCAGCGCCGGCTGCTTGACGGTCCGGTTGGCCCAGAGCGCGGCGGCGAACCACGATGCGGCCCACAGCGCCCAGGGAACGTAAATCGCCTGATCCGGCCCCATGCCCGTCTCCCGCCGACTTCGGCTTGAGACATAGGCTGCGCCAATCAGAATGCAAGCGCCTTGGCGTGGCGCACCATCGCGATCTTGCGGATGCTGGCCAGCACGGCCTCGCTCGCGGCGCCGTCGATCTCGACCAGGGCGATCGATTCCTTGCCTGGCTCGCTGCGTCCCAGGTTGAAGTTGGCGATGTTGACCTGCGCGTCGCCGAGCAGCGTGCCGAGCTTGCCGATGAAGCCCGGCTTGTCCTCGTTGACGACGTACAGCATGTTCGGCGCGAACTCGGCTTCCAGGTTGATGTCCTTGATCTGGATGAAGCGTGGCCGGCCGTCGGAGAACACGGTGCCGGCGACGCGGCGCGTGGTGCCGCCCAGATCGACGGCGACGCGCATATAACCTTCATAGATGCCCTGCCGCGGGCGGCGGGACTCGGTGATCTTGATGCCGCGTTCGCGTGCGACCACCGGCGCATTGACCATGTTGACGCCCGACAAGGTCGGCTTGAGCAGGCCGGCGATCACCGCCTGGGTCAGCGCCCGCTGGTTGAGTTCGGCGGCGATGCCTTCGTACAGGATCTCCACGCCCAGGATGCTGGTCTCGGTCACCTGGCCGCAGAACGAGCCGAGCTTCTCGGCCAGCGAAATCCACGGCCGCACCTTCTGCGCTTCGGCGGCGGTGATCGACGGCATGTTGAGCGCGTTGGTGATGGCGCCGGTCAGCAGGTAGTCGGATATCTGCTCGGCGACCTGCAGCGCCACGTTCTCCTGCGCTTCGCTGGTCGAGGCGCCCAGATGCGGCGTCGCCACCACCTTGTCGCTGCCGAACAGGATGTTGGTGGTCGCCGGCTCCTCCTCGAACACGTCGAGCGCGGCGCCGGCGATGTGCCCGGAATCGAGCGCGGCTTTGAGCGCTTTCTCGTCGATCAGCCCGCCGCGGGCGCAATTGACGATGCGGGCGCCCTTCTTCATCCGGTTGATGGCGTCGGCGGAGAGGATGTTCTTGGTCTCCGGCGTCATCGGGACATGCAGGGTGACGAAATCGGCGCGCGCCAGCAGATCGTTCAGCTCGACCTTTTCGACGCCGAGGTCCAGCGCCCGCTCCGCCGACAGGTAGGGGTCGAACGCGATGACGCGCATCTTCAGGCCCTTGGCGCGGTCGGCGACGATCGAGCCGATATTGCCGGCACCGATCAGGCCCAGCACCTTGCCGGTGATCTCCACGCCCATGAAACGGTTCTTCTCCCACTTGCCGGCCTGGGTCGAGGCGTTGGCGGCGGGAAGCTCGCGCGCCAGCGCCAGCATCAGCGAGATGGCGTGCTCGGCGGTGGTGATCGAATTGCCGAACGGCGTGTTCATCACGATCACGCCCGCCGCGGTGGCGGCCGGGATGTCGACATTGTCGACGCCGATGCCGGCGCGGCCGACGACTTTGAGGTTCTTGGCCGCCTTGATGACCTCGGCGGTGACCTTGGTCGCCGAGCGGATTGCGATGCCGTCATACTGGTCGACGATCTTGAGCAGTTCGTCTTTGCTCAGACCCGTCTTTACGTCGGCCTCGACGCCGCGCTCCTTGAAGATGGCGACGGCGGCGGGCGACAGCTTGTCGGCGATGAGGACTTTGGGCATGGCTTTAGGCTTTCTTCACTTGGCCCCAGGCCCAATCGAGCCAGGGCGTCAACGCTTCGAGATCGGCGGCATCGACGGTCGCGCCGCACCAGATGCGCAGGCCCGGCGGCGCCGAGCGGTAGCCGGCGACGTCGAGTGCGACGCCTTCCTTCTCCAGCAGCGACGCGATCTTCTTGGCGGCGTCGGCTTGCGCGTCTTCGCTTAAGCCTAAGAACCACGGATCGACGATCTTCAGGCAGACGCTGGTGTTCGAGCGCGCACCCTGCTCGCGGGCCAGGAACGCGGCCCAGTCCGATTGGCGGATCCAGCGGTCGAGCACGCCCAGATTGCCCTGCGAACGCGCTATCAGCGTCTTGAGCCCGCCGATGCTCTCGGCCCAGCCGAGCGCGTCGAGATAGTCTTCCAGCGCCAGCATCGACGGCGTGTTGATGGTCTCGCCTTCGAAGATGCCGTCGACGATCTTGCCGCCCTTGGTCATGCGGAAGATCTTGGGCAGCGGCCAGGGCGGGGTGTAGCTTTCGAGGCGCTGCACGGCGCGCGGCGACAGCACCAGCATGCCGTGCGCCGCCTCGCCGCCCAGCACTTTCTGCCAGGAGAAGGTGGTGACATCGAGCTTGTCCCACGGCAGGTCCATCGCGA
>CAYXMO010000309.1:0-4167 GCA_964465935.1 uncultured Rhizobium sp. | reverse complement strand
TCGCGCATCATCGCGTAGTCGTCGCCCGGCGTCAGCTCGGTCGATTTGATGTTGAACTTGCGGTACTCGCCCTTCTCGAACCCGTCAGGCCCGGCCACGATCATCCCGCCAAGCGCATTGCTGCCCATGATGTGCGAGTTGTCGTAGACCTCGATGCGCTGCGGCGGCGCCTCCATCCCGAACGCCTCCTGCACGCCGCCCAGCAATTCGCGCTGTGCCGAGTTCTCCGCCATGCGGCGGCCGAGCTGCTCGCGCGCATTGGTCAGCGCCATTTCCACGATCTCGCGCTTCTCGCCGCGCTGCGGCACGCTGACCTCGACCTTGCGCTCGGCGCGCAGGGTCAGTGCTTCGGCCAGCAATTCGTCTTCCGCAATGGTCTGCGACAGCAGCAGCAGCGGCGGCGCCTCGCGCTCGTCGTAGAACTGGGCGATGAAGGCTTCCAGCACTTCGCCGTCGGACTGCTCGGCCCCGGCGCGCGGGAAATAGGGTTTGTTGCCCCAGTTCTGCCCGCCCCGGAAGAAGAACACCTGGATGCAGATTTCGCCGCCCTCGCTGTGCAGCGCAAAGACATCGGCATCGTTGAAGGTCGAGGGATTGATGCCCTGGTTGAGCTGGACATGGCTCATCGCCCGGATGCGGTCGCGCAGCTTGGCCGCGTCCTCGTAGCGCGTGACCTCAGCCGCCTTATTCATCGCTGCGACCAGCATGTCCTGCACCATCCGGCTCTTGCCGGTGAGGAACAGCTCGGCCTCGCGCACCAGCTCGGCATAGCCGGCCTCGTCGATGCGCGCCACGCACGGCGCCGAGCAGCGCTTGATCTGGAACAGCAGGCACGGCCTGGTGCGCGACTCGAACACCGAATCCGAGCACGAGCGCAGCAGGAACGCGCGCTGCAAGGTGTTCAGCGTGTTCGCCACCGCCTTGGCGGATGCGAACGGCCCGAAATAGGTCCCCTTGGTCGACTTGGCGCCGCGATGCTTGAGCAGCTGCGGGAACGGATGATCCTCGCGCAGCAGGATGTTGGGGAAGGATTTGTCGTCGCGGTAGGAAACGTTGTAGCGCGGCTTGAGCCGCTTGATCAGGTTGGATTCGAGCAGCAGCGCCTCGGTCTCGCTCGCGGTCGAGACGAACAGCATTTCGGCGGTGTCGGCGATCATCCGCGTCAGCCGCTCCGAATGCGGCCGCCCGCTGGCATAAGCGCCGACGCGCTTCTTCAGGCTCTTGGCTTTGCCGACATAGAGCACGTCGCCCTTGGCATCGAGCATGCGGTAGACGCCCGGCCCGTCGGGCAGGGTCTTCAGATAGGAGGCGATGCGCTCGGCACCGCGCAGCGGTGCGGCCTCCTGGGTGGCGGGATCGGAACTCATTTCCGCAATATAGTATCATGCCCGGCCCCAGGCATGGCAGCAGCCGGATCGTCCGATGCGAAACCGGGCCGACCCGCGCCGGGTCAGGGCGGGGTCTTCTCCGGAATCTTGAGCCCGAGATAGGTGCCCGTGCTGATGCCGAGCAGCGTCAACTCGAACGTCGTGAGTACCGGCATCGACACGAATCCGTCGGTGAGCTGCTTGGCCGTGTCGACGATCTGCTGCGCTTGCGGATAGAAGACGTTGAACAGGAATATGATGCCGAGGACGACCGTCCAGGCCGCCGATTGGAAGCGGTGCAGGCTGATGCCGTCGGCATCGCTGAGGATGTCGCGAAAATAGCCGTCGGACCCCAATTGCTTGGCGGCTTTCACCGCCACGTCGTACGGGTCGGGGAAGAACGTGGTGCCCTGCGGCGGTGGGCTGCCGGGATTGAGCATCTGCCACGTCGCGTCGTTGTACCGGCTGAGCGCATCGCCCTTGTTGACCCTGGCCTGCTCGATGATGGCGGCACCGATCGCGCCGCCGGCGCCGACGCCGATCAGGGTCAGGGCCTCCTGGTTCAGGCCGCCGCCGATTTCGCGGTAGTAGATCGCCAGATACACAAAGGACGACAGCACGATCCAGAACCACCACACCATCTGCGACTGCGCCAGGCTGAAGGTTCGTGTGATGGTTATGGGCGGGAATTTCCAGGCGCCCGCCGCGGGAGGCGTGGTGGCGGTGGTTCCGCCGGTTGTGGCAACGGGTGCGCCGGCTACCGGCGGGGTGACGCCGCCGGTTCCACCGGTTGTGGCAGCCGCCACGCCGGGCGTCGACGGTGTGCCGGCGGGCGGCGCCACGGCTGGCACACCGGGAAAATCCACCGGGTCGGAATCGCGCAGGACTTCCGTTTTCCACGCGAACAGGACGATCGCCAGCGTCACGGCCAGAAAGCCGATGATGGCCTGCGTCTTCCGCGCCGCCTGGGTACCGGCTTCCTGCAAGCAGGCAGCCATGTCTGCGTCGGCTTTTTGCTTGGCGTCGGGCGCGGTTGGCGCCGGCGCCGCCGCGGTGCAAGCCGGCGGTGTCGGACCCGCGGCTGCCATCGCCGGCGTCGTCAGAACATTCACGGCGATGAGCAAAGCGAGAAGAAAGCGCATGCGAGCCCCCGGCAAACAGGCACGCAACACACGGTCTTTGGACCGCCGAGCCCGCCAAAAGGTCGCGCCAAAGGATGGCCAAGTCAATGCAAGGTCAGGCGCGCTCGCGCTCGATCTCGACGCCGGCAGACTCCGCGCCGGGCAGGGCATGCAGCTTTTCGACTCGCACCCGCGCCGTCTTCACCCGGCCGTCTTCGAAACAGGTCGCGGCGATGCGTTCCGCCAGGGTCTCGGCGAGATTGATGTGCCCGGCGGCGACCAGGGCGCGGATCTTGTTGGCGATCGCCTCGTAGTCGACCACCAGGTCCAGCTTGTCCGCCAGCACCGCCGCGTCCTCGACCGCGAGATCGACATTGATGCGGACCGGCTGCATCTTGCCTTGCTCATGGCCATGCACGCCGATATGGGCCAGGACCTCCAGGTTACGGATGAAGACATGCCGGATCGCCAGCGCGGCGCTGGCGATGGGAAGACGGCTGACGTTGGAACTGGTCATGGGCGGCTGGCCTGATCGGACGGCTGTTGTACCCGTTTGGCACGCAATGCTAAAGCGAGGGCCATGAAGAAAACGCCGCAACCTGCGCCTGCTGCGCCGCACTGGTCGACCGACAAAGGCTATGTCCGGATGATGATCCGTGACCTGGTGACCGAGGTGCGCCTCGGCCTGCATCCCTGGGAACGCCATCCCGAAAAGCCGCAGCGCATCGTGGTGAATGTCGAGCTGTTCGCGGCGCCGCGCGATGCCAAATACCAGGACGTCTCGGCGGTGGTGGACTACGACTACATCCGCAACGCGCTGAAGAAATGGCCGCGCCGCAAGCACACGGTGTTCATCGAGACCCTGCTCGACGAGCTGGTGAAGCTCTGCTTCAAGGACAAGCGCGTGATGGCGGCGCGGGTCTCGATCTTCAAGCCGGACATCTACAACGAGGCGGCTGGCGCCGGCGTAGAGGTTTATCGCGTGCGCGGAAAATGAGCGCGATCCCCGATCCGCAAGGCTACGCGCTGGTGACCGGCGGCGGCGCACGCCTGGGCGCGGCGATGGTGCACCGTCTCGCCGCCGACGGCTGGGCGGTGGCGATCCACTATCACAACTCGCATCACGAGGCCGAGGCGCTGGCGCATCGGATCAAGACCGCCGGCGGCCGCGCCATCGCGGTGGGCGGCGATCTGCAAACGCCACCGGATTTCACCGATCTGTTCGGCCGCGCCAATGCGGCGCTGGGCTTCTGCTCGCTGCTGGTGAACAACGCCTCGGCCTTCGAATACGACGACATTTCGAACATCACGCGCGCCAATCTCGAAAAGCTGTTCGCGGTGAACCTGCATGCGCCCATTCTGTTGGCGCGCGACTTCGCGGCGCAGCTGCGTGCCGGATCGAAAGGCCTGATCGTCAACGTCCTCGATCAGAAAGTGTTCAACCTCAATCCCGATTTCCTGTCCTACACGCTGACCAAATCGGCGCTGGAGGCGGCGACGCGGCTGTTGGCGCAGGCGATGGCGCCGAACGTCCGCGTCTGCGGCATCGCGCCGGGCCTCACCTTGCGCAGCGGCGAGCAGACCGAGGAGGGGTTCGACGCCGCCCATGCCGCCACGCCGCTCGGCTTCGGCAGCAAGCCCGCGGACATCGCCGAGACGCTGAGCTTCCTGACCAAGGT
>CAYXMO010000308.1:0-4189 GCA_964465935.1 uncultured Rhizobium sp. | reverse complement strand
AAACTCTCGCAGGCCTGGGGCGAGGGCATGCGCTCCAAGCACGGCATGCACGTCCACGGCTTTCCCAACCTGTTCTTCAGCCAGCCGGTGCAGGGCGCGAACCTGATCTCCAACGTGCCGCACAACCTGACCGAAGCGGGCAAGACCATCGGCCTGGTGGTGAACGAAGCGCTGAAGCGCGGCGCCAAGGAGGTCGAGGTCACGCCGGAGGCGCAGCAGGCCTGGGTCGATCTGCTGCTCACCGGACCCGGCCGCATGATCGGCATGAACGACTGCACGCCCGGCTACTACAACAACGAAGGCCTCCCCGCCGGCCCCGAAGCGAAGTACGCCGTCGGCTATCCCGGCGGCGCGTCGGCGTATTTCAAATACATCGAGGCGTGGCGCAACGACGGCAAGTTCGAAGGCTTGGCGTTCACTTAATACCTCCCCAGCATGGGGAGGTCGATTGGAGCGAAGCGACAATCGGGTGGGGAAGTCAGTTCTGATCTCCCACCCGCCGCACGCCGCCGATGTCCCACGCCCACGGCATCGCCGAGCGGCAGAACCCCTGCATCTGCGGCGGCAGCTGCGCGCGCTGGCGGATCCATCCGGTGCGCAGATTGTAGCGCTCCGGCGCCGCGTCCGTCGTCGTCGAATAGAGCGCCGTGCCGCAATCGCCGCAGAACGCCAGCACGCGCTTGGCGCCGCTGCCGCCTATCTTCACATAGGTCTTCGGCGTCCCGCGCAGCGTGAAGTGCGCCGCCGTCACCGGCACGCTCACCCGATAGGGCGCGCCGGAGAACGTCTGGCAGTCGGTGCAATGGCAGATGACGGCCAGCTCCGGCCGCACCTCCGCCTCGCACGTGATCGCGCCGCAATGGCAGGCACCGTCGATCTTCATGCGGTCGCTCATGCGAAGATCGCCACGTTCTGGCTTGCCGCGATCGTCGGCTTGCCATCGGCGTTCCACAGCATCATCGCCTGGGTCGAATAGCCCTGCTGCGCCGTCGTCGCGAGACTCTGGATCAGCCACCAGCCGTCCGTCGTCGCCGGCGCGTCGGACAGAATGTCGAGCGACCATGTCATCGTGCTGATCGGCGCGAACTGGCTGAACAGCACCATGATCGCCGGCGGCGGCCCGTCGGCCAGCGCGATCAGCGGCACGATGCCGGTGCGCGCGCCCCCGTCGCGGTGGCGATACCAGATCAGATATTCCGGCTTGGCCCCCGGCGTGATCGGCCGCACACCGCCGGCGAGCCGGCTCTCGAAATGCTGCTGGAAGCTGATCGCCGTGCGGCCTTCGGGAAAGAAGTATTCGCTGTCGGCCACGCTCTTGACCTTCGGCATCGGCAGCGCTTCGTAGGCGATCGCGGACTGCCGCGCGACGCCGAAGCTCAAGCTCGCCCGTGCCGCCAGCCCCGCTTCGCCAAGAAGATCGACGCCGACGAACACCGCCGACTTGCCGCGCCGCAGGACGCTCGGCGTGATCGTCAGCGGCCCCGCCGCCGGTCCGACCAGCGTGAACTGCGCCGAGCGCAGCGGCGGCAGCTCCGGCACCGCGCGCCGCGCCGCTTCGAGGCACAGCGCCGCCGACAAGCCGCCATGGGCGGTACGCCCCTGCAGCCAGTCGTCTGAGATGGTGGTGCGGAAGCTGTCGCCTTCCGCGGCAAGAGCGGCGAGCAGACCGGTAAAGCTTGTCATCGAACGATCCAATAGCGGCTGGCCGCAACCCTGCCAGCGCCGCGCGGCGCCGGCAAGTTTGCGCTACGCGGCCTCGGCCTGCGGCCGCTGCAGGAACGCGAGCGCATCGCGCAGCACCTGCGCATCGGCGCCGTTGCGTGTCGCGTTCTCGCTCAGATGACGGCGGAACAGCCGCGCCCCCGGCTTGCCGTTGAACAGTCCCAGCATGTGCTTGGTCATCGCGTTCAGCGGCACGCCCTCGCCGATCTTGCGCGCGACATAATCGACATAGGCTTCGACCGCGGCATCCACATCGCGCGGAGCGCCGCCGAAGAAGCGCGCGTCGACCTCAGCCAATATCGCCGGCGTGTGATAGGCGGCGCGCCCCAGCATCACGCCGTCGACATGCGCCAGATGCGCCTGCGCTTCGTCCAGGCTTGCGATGCCGCCATTGAGCACGATGGTCAGGTCCGGATTCTCGCGCTTGACGCGATAGACCAGATCGTAATCCAGCGGCGGCACGTCGCGGTTTTCCTTCGGCGACAGCCCTTCGAGCCAGGCTTTGCGCGCATGCACCGCGAACACGGTGACGCCAGCGCCGGCGCAGGCCGCGGTCATCGCGCGCAGCGAATGCTCCGTGTCCTGATCGTCGACGCCGAGCCGGCACTTGACCGTTACCGGCACCGCCACGGCGGCGCGCATCGCCGCGGCGCAGTCGGCCACCAGCGCCGGCTCGCGCATCAGGCAGGCGCCGAAGCGGCCCGACTGCACCCGGTCCGAGGGACAGCCGACATTGAGATTGATCTCGTCATAGCCCATGTCGGCTGCGATCTTCGCCGCCGCCGCGAGCTTGTCCGGCTCCGAGCCGCCGAGCTGCAGCGCCACCGGATGCTCCGACGGATCGAAGCCGAGCAGCCGGGCGCGTTTGCCGCGCAGCACCGCATCCGCCGTCACCATCTCGGTGTAGAGCAGGGCGCGCGCGCTGAGCAGCCGGTGCAGCACGCGGCAATGGCTGTCCGTCCAATCCATCATCGGCGCGACGGAGAAGATGTGGCCCGGGCTCGTCATGGAGGCCAGCTAATGCCGCAGCGCGGCGGCGTGGTCAAATCGCTCCCCATTTCCACGACTCCGGCCTATGCTGGCGCGGCAGTTCCACCGGCCTTATCCATGCCCTACACCGCGCCTGTCCGCGACCTCCTGTTCGCCTTGAACGAGGTCGCCGGTTTCGATCAGCTTCGCGCCCTCGCCAAATTCACCGATTGCGACAGCGATACCGTCGCCGCGATCCTGGAAGCGGGCGGCACGCTCGCCGCCGAAGAACTCGCGCCGCTCAACCGCGCCGGCGACCAGATCGGGGCGCAATTCGTCAACGGCCAGGTCCGCGCCGTGCCCGGCTTCGCCGCCGCCTACCGCAAGTTCATCGATGGCGGCTGGGGCGCGCTCGCCTCCGATCCTGCCCATGGCGGCCAGGGCCTGCCCAAGGCGCTCGAGATCGCGGTGTTCGAGATGATCCACGCCGCCAACATGGCGTTCGGCCTTTGCCCGATGCTGACGCGCGGCGCCGTCGAGGCATTGTCCGAGCACGGCACCGAGCGCCAGAAGTCGCTTTATCTGGGCAAGCTCATCAGCGGCGAATGGACCGGCACGATGAACCTGACCGAGCCGCAATCGGGTTCCGACCTCGGCACGCTACGCACCAAGGCGGAGCCGGACGGGGAGGGCGCCTACCGCATCACCGGTCAGAAGATCTTCATCACCTGGGGCGACCACGACATGGCGGACAACATCGTCCATCTCGTCCTCGCGCGCCTGCCCGATGCGCCGGCCGGCAGCCGCGGCATCTCGCTCTTCCTGGTCTCTAAGCGTCACGTCGCCGGCGACGGCAGCCTCGGCGCCGCCAACACCGCCCACCCCGTCAGCATCGAGCACAAGCTCGGCATCCACGGCTCGCCGACCTGCGTCATGCAGTTCGACGGCGCCCGCGCCGAGCTGGTCGGCGAGAAGAACCAGGGCCTCGCCCATATGTTCACGATGATGAACGCGGCGCGCCTGCAAGTGGGAACCGAAGGCGTCGCCATCGCCGAGCGCGCTTATCAGCAGGCGCTTGCCTATGCGCTGGAGCGCCGCCAGGGACGCTCGGCCTGGACCGGCGAACTCACCGCGCCAATCTTCGATCATCCTGACATCCGCCGCTCGCTGATGCTGATGAAGGCCAAGATCGAAGCGGCGCGCGCGATCTGCCTCTCCACCGCCGTCGCCGCCGATCTCGCCGAAGCGTCGCCCGACGCCGCCATCCGCCGCAAGGCGCAATTGCGCGCCGAGCTGCTTACCCCCATCGCCAAGGCGTGGTCGACCGACATCGGCGTCGAGGTCGCGTCGATGGGCGTCCAGATTCACGGCGGTGCCGGCTTCATCGAGGAGACCGGCGCGGCGCAGCACTACCGCGACGCCCGCATCGCGCCGATCTACGAAGGCACCAACGGCATCCAGGCGATCGACCTGATGGGCCGCAAGCTGGCGCTGGAGA
>CAYXMO010000307.1:0-4193 GCA_964465935.1 uncultured Rhizobium sp. | reverse complement strand
TTCGCCACGCCGGGGGTGAACATCGGCCTGTTCTGCTCGACCCCGATGGTGGCGCTGTCGCGCAACGTGGCGCGCAAGCACGCGATGGAAATGCTTCTGACAGGCGAGATGATCTCCGCCGAGGACGCGCGCCGCATCGGGCTGATCAACCGCATCGCCGCCCCCGAGGCGCTCGAGGCCGAAACGATGGCGCTTGCCGAGCTCATCGCCACCAAGCCGCACGGCACGCTGAAGATCGGCAAGGAGGCATTCTACCGCCAAGTCGAGATGGGCCTCAGCGACGCCTATGACTACGCCAGCCAGGTCATGACGATGAACATGCTGGCGGCGGAAGCCGAAGAAGGCATCGGCGCGTTCGTGGAAAAGCGGGAGCCGAAGTGGCCAAGCGAATAAGCATCATCCGAATCCCCCTCGCCCCCTTTAGGGGGAGAGGGTTGGGGTGAGGGGGCCGTGGTTACAGAGCAAAGGAAGACCCGAAGAACACTTCAAACGCCACGACGCGCTTTCGCCCGCGTCATGCGCCATATGCAAACCGATGCGGAAAAGAAGTTCTGGTGGCAAGTCAGGGATCGCCGTCTAGGCGGTTTCAAGTTCAAGCGGCAATATCCGATCGACCCTTACATCGCCGATTTCGTGTGCCTGGATCGCAGGCTGGTCGTCGAATTGGACGGAAGTCAGCACAATAAGCAAATCGAATATGACAGCGAGCGCGATGCGTTCCTTGCGGGGAAAGGCTTCGAAGTCATGCGCATCTGGAACTACGATGTGCTCACGGATATGGACGGTACCCTTCATCGCGTGTTAGTCGCTCTCGGCAAGCAACCCCCTCACCCTAACCCTCTCCCCCTGAAGAAGGGGGAGAGGGGATGAGCGCGCCATGCCCACCTACGACGACGCCCTGATCAAGTCGATCCTCCGCTCGACCAAGACCATCGCCATGATCGGAGCCTCGGGCAACGACATGCGGCCGTCCTATTTCGCGATGATGTATCTGCTCGCCAAGGGCTATGTCGTCCATCCCATCAATCCCACCATGGCGGGCAAGAAGATTCTCGGCCAAACGGTCTATGCCTCGCTCAAGGACGTGCCGGCGCCGGTCGACATGGTCGACATCTTCCGCACCGCCGACGCCGCGCCCGGCATCGTCAAGGAAGCCCTCGAAGAAAAGGATCGCCTCGGCGTCAGAGTGATCTGGATGCAGCTCGGCGTCGTCAGCGAAGAAGCCGCCCAAATGGCGCGCGACGCCGGGCTCACCGTCGTGATGGACCGTTGCCCCAAGATCGAGCACGGCCGCTTCTCCGGCGAGATCGGCTGGATGGGCGTCAACCGCAAAGTGATCGACAACCGCAAGCCGCTGCTGTTCGGCAAGGGCGGCAGCCTCAAGCGGGTCTGAAGGAACTGACCATGACGGCACAGCGCGGCCTCGGTGTCCTTCTTTTCGCCGCCTGCATCGCCGCGCCGGCGATGGCTGCCAGCCACATCCCCTACGCCGACACCGGCGCGACCTGCGACGGCTGGCCGCGCGCGCCGCTCGGCATGGCGCAGGGCATTTGCGCCGGCATCGTGATCGCGCCGCCCGCCGATTTTGCCGCGCGCGACATCAAGGAGCCGCGCCTGCTGCTGCCGCTGCCCGGCGGACGCGACTGGCTGGTCACCGATCTGGGCCATTGGGGCACGCACACCGGCAAGGTCTTTCGCCTGCGCACCGCGCGCGCCGGCCAAGCGACGCTGACGCCGCTGCTCACCCGGCTCGACATTCCGCACGGCCTGGCGCGCGGTCCGGACGGCAAGATCTATGTCGGCGAGATGAGCCGCATCTTCCGCTTCGATCCCGATGCCGCCGATCCAAGCGCCACCATCGAGCCGGTCGTGACCGGCCTGCCCGACAACCGGCTGCACGACAACCGCCATCCGCTGTCGTTCTTCATCTTCGACGCCAACGGCGATCTGCTGGCCAATGTCGGCGCGCCGTCCGACCAGTGCGAGACGCATGGCAAGCCGAACGGCACGACATTCTGTCTCGAATCCGAAGGCGACGAGAAGACGGCCGGCATCCGCCGCTATGCCTATCTGGGCAACGGCAGGTGGAATCCGCGCTTCACGATGTTCGCGCGCGGCCTGCGCAACTCGATGGCATTGGTGCGCCACGCCTCGGGCACCCTGCTGCAGGCCGAGAACTCGATCGACTTTTCGCCCGCCGACTCGCCGTTCGAAGAATTGAACGTGCTGCGCGAGGGCGCGCATTACGGCTGGCCTTATTGCTACGACATGAGCAAGGCGACGCCGGCCTGGGCGGACAGCGGCGCGATGGACTGCCGCTCGGCGGCGCATGAAAAGCCGGTGCGCCTGCTGCCGCCGCACGCGGCACCGCTCAGCATGCTCTACTATGACGGCGCGATGTTCCCTGCCCTGCGCGGCAAGCTGGTGATGACATGGCATGGCTATCGCCCCGCCGGCGCCCGCATCGCCGCCTTCACCGTCGATGGCCGCGGCGTTCCGGTGCTGACGCCGAACGCGCGCTATGCCGCCTATGCCGGCACGAGCGGCGACAGGATCGTCACCAAACCCTATCCCGGTCCGGCGTCGGAGCCGCTGCTGCTCGTCTCCGGCTGGAACAAGATTCCCGGACAGCGCCCCTTGGGAAAACCCGTTGGCCTGGCCGTCGCGCAAGACGGCGCGATCTGGGTGACCGAAGACAAGAACGCCACCATCCTGCGCATCGCGACGGACAGACCATAAGATCACCATCATGCTGAAAATCTGGGGCCGCAAGAATTCGATCAACGTGCAGAAGGTCATGTGGGCGGTCGGCGAGCTTGGTCTCGCCCATGAGCGCATCGATGCCGGCGGCGCCTTCGGCGGTCTCGACAGCGAAGAATTCGGCGCTCTCAATCCCAACCGCCGCGTGCCGGTGATCGACGACGATGGTGTCGTGGTGTGGGAGAGCCACGCCATCGTCCGCTATCTCGCGGCGAAGTACGGCGGCGGCACGCTGTGGCCGGAGGATCCCGCCAGCCGTGCCCGCGCCGACATGTGGACTGACTGGACGCTCGCCGACCTGCAGCCCGCTTTCATCGGCGGCGTGTTCTGGAATTTCTACCGCACGCCGGAAGCGCAGCGGAACTGGCCCTCGATCCGCCAGGGCATCGCGCGCAGCGTCATCCTGTTCCGCCTGCTCGACCGCCATCTGGAGAGCAACGCCTTCGTCGCCGGCGACAGCTTCACCTTCGGCGACATCCCGGCGGGCGCGCAGCTCTATCGCTACTACGAACTGGAGATCGACCGTCCCGCCCTGCCCGCCGTCGAAGCCTGGTATGAACGTTTGAAGACACGCCCGGCCTTCGCCGAGCACGTCATGATTCCGTTCGACGATCTCTACGGCCGGCTCGCGTTTTGAGGCGCTGTCCGCTCTTGACGTGAGGCGCCGCATAACCATCTTTGGCGGCCCCAGCGCGACGCATTTGCAAGCGTTGCCGCTTTCAAGGAGGGGGAGGGGTAAAGCCCGAATCCTTCAAACAATGATCAAGATCGTGTGGTTTGGCCCTAGGGGCGTCTAAGGAGAGTGGGATGAGCGATTACGGCTTCAACACGCTGGCGGTGCATGCCGGGGCCCAGCCCGATCCCGCCACCGGCGCTCGCGCCACCCCGATCTACCAGACCACCGCCTTCGTGTTCGAGGACGCCGACCACGCCGCGGCGCTGTTCAACCTGCAGGTCTTCGGCAACATCTATTCGCGCATCATGAATCCGACCAACGCGGTGCTGGAGGAGCGCGTCGCCGCGCTCGAAGGCGGCCGCGCCGCCCTCGCCGTCGGCTCCGGCCATGCCGCGCAGCTCATCGCGCTGCACACGCTGATGGGTCCGGGCGACAACATCGTCGCGGCGCGCCAGCTCTATGGCGGCTCGATCAACCAGTTCAGCCAGGGCTTCGCCAAGTTCAGCTGGGGCGTGAAATGGGCCGACACCCGCGATCCCGCCAGCTTCAAGGCGCAGATCGACGAGCGCACCAAAGCCATCTTCATCGAGAGCATCGCCAATCCCGGCGGCATCGTCAGCGACATCCAGGCGATTGCCGGCATCGCGCCCGCCGCCGGCGTGCCGCTGATCGTCGACAACACCCTGGCCCCGCCTTACCTGAGCCGCCCGATCGAATGGGAGCCCGACATGGTGCTGAATTCGGCCACCAAATTTTT
>CAYXMO010000306.1:0-4193 GCA_964465935.1 uncultured Rhizobium sp. | reverse complement strand
AACAGCTCAAGAATCTCTGGACCGAAGGGCTCTCCGCGAGCCAGATCGCCCGCGCCCTCGGCGGCGTCACCCGCAATGCGGTGATCGGCAAGGTGCATCGCCTGGGCCTCGCCGGCCGCGCCAGCCCGTCGCGCTCCGAGCGCCCGCGCCTGCCGATGGCGCCCAAGGTCTCGATGCGGACGCATACGCCGCCGGCGCCGGTGGTGGAGGAAGATCCGCTGACCTTCGGCGACGGCAGCCACGCCACCGTGCTGACGATCAACGACCGCATGTGCCGCTGGCCGATCGGCGATCCGTCGGCCGACGAGTTCCACTTCTGCGGCCACGCGCCGAAGAACGGCTCGCCCTATTGCGAAGCGCATGCCCGCAAGGCCTACCAGCCGCAGCAGCAGCGCCGCGATAGAGGTCGTATGGCGGGCTGACGCGGGGCAGCTTGTTGTCTCGCAAGCAGAAGTTGAACCGTGTCTTATCGCGATGATTGTCGTGTGTTAGGCTTGGCGTCATGAACAAGCGTGTCGCCAAGCCCAAGCGCAAACTGCCGATCATTCCGGATGACAACATCACGGAGGCGCAGACGGAAAAATACCTGCGCGACAATCGCGCGGACATAAATCGGAAGCTGCAAGAGGCGCGCGATGACATCGCCCGCGGTGAGATCGCGCCGCTCGAATCGCTGCCCGAGTTGCTGAAAGCCGCGCGCAAGTTCCATAGAACGCGCAGCTAGCGTGGCCCGCATCGTCCGGACCGCATCGGCTCGGCGTGACGCTATTGAAATCTGGTCCCATATCGCAACCGACAATGCACCCGCGGTCGCCGACGGCATGCTTGCGCGCCTGGCCAGTGCGATGGAAATCCTTGCTCTCAACCCGCTGATGGGCCGCAGGCGCACCGACATGAACGGAGAGCCAAGAAGCTTCGCCGTTGGAAAATTTGTAATAGTCTATGAGCCGTTGCCCGACCGGGATGGCATTCTGGTCTGGCGAGTCTTGCATGGCGCGCGCGACCTCACGCGTATTGTCCGGCCACCAAGGGGAGACGACCGGTGACCACTATCTACGATTTTTCGGCGAAGACGCTGCAGGGTAAGGACGTGTCGCTGGCCGAATATCGCGGGCTGCCGATGCTGATCGTCAACACCGCCAGCAAATGCGGGTTCACGCCGCAATATGAAGGGCTGGAGAAGCTCTACCGCGCGCACAAGGACAAAGGCCTCGTGGTGCTGGGCTTTCCCTGCAACCAGTTCGGCGCGCAGGAGCCGGGCAGCGAGGACGAAATCGGCGTCTTCTGCCAGGTCAATTACGGCGTCAGCTTTCCGATGTTCGCCAAGATCGAGGTCAACGGCGCCGCCGCGCACCCGCTCTACGATTTCCTCAAAGGCGAGAAGGCCGGCGTCCTGGGCACCCGCAACATCAAATGGAACTTCACCAAGTTCCTGGTGAACCGCGGCGGCGCCGTGGTCGGGCGCTTCGCGCCGGCGACCAAGCCGGCGGCCATCGAGCAGGCGATCGCCGAGGTGCTCTGACGATGCGCGAGCGCTGGACGCGCACGACGCCGGTGCTGGCACTGGCGCGCGAGGAAGCCGAGGCGCTGATCGGCCCGGCGCTGCCGGGCGCGCGGGTGCAGTGGCTGGAGCCGCTGGGCGGCGGGCATTCCAACACCAATATCCGCGCCGTGCTCGACGAGGGATCGGCGGTGCTGCGGCTCTATCAGCGCGATCCCGCCCAGGCCGCCAAGGAAGCGGCGCTGGCGAAGCTGGTCGCGGGCAAGGTGCCGGCGCCGCGTTATCTGCATGTCGGCGAGCGCGAGACCAACGGGCAGACCTATGCCGTGGCCGAATGGGTGGATGGCGTGCCGCTGGCGCTCGCGGCCAAGCGCGGCGATGACGACGCGCTGGCGGCGATGGGTGGCTCGGTCGGCGAGACCCTGGCGGCGATCCATGCGTTCACCTTCGACGGGCCGGGCATGCTCGACGGCGATCTCAAGATCACGCCGTTTCCCGCCGGCCTGATGCTGTCGGGCTATTTCCGCCATTGCTTCGAAGGCTTGGCCGGCGAGCGGCTGGGCAAGGACTTGGCGGACGCCGTCGTCGCCTTCGCGGCGCGCAACGAGGGCCGGCTGGAGGTTTGGGCGCATCCGGCGCGGCTGGTGCATTTCGATTTCGGTTCGAGCAACATCCTGATGGCGCGCGGCGATCCCACACGCGTCGCCGGCGTCGTGGACTGGGAATTCGCCGCCAGCGCGGCGCCAAGCGCCGATTTCGGCAATCTGCTGCGCCCGCCGCTGGGCGCGCGCGCGAGCTTCGCCGCCGGCGTCGAGCAGGGCTATCGCGCCGCCGGCGGTTTCCTGCCGGACGATTGGCGCGAACTGACGCGGATTTCGGACCTCGGCGCCTGGGTCGAATTCCTGACGCGTCCGGATGTCGGCGACGCGGTGATCGAAGACGCGCGGCGCGCGCTGGCGGCGGCCGCCGCGTCTTAAGCCGTCTTGCGGCGGAACCAGCAATTGATCGCGAAGCGCGAATCCATGAAGCGGCCCGACGGCACGCGCACCGGCATCACTTCGTGCGGCATCCAGGACGGGAAGAATACGAGCGTGTTGTGCAGCGGCGCGATGTCGAGGAAGCGCGCCCGCGCCGCGTCGCCGGCGATCTCGTGCAGGCGCAGCGCGCCGCCTTCGAACGCCTTGGGCGCCGCGTGGAAATAATAGACCCCGCTCAGCAGCCGCAGGCTGGGCGCGGCGTGGCGGACGGCGTCGATCTGGGTGTCGATGTGGCGGGCGAGGAAGGCGCCGTCGCCATGCGCGATCAACTCCAGCTCGACCTCGGACACTTCGAACGGCGCGACCTTCAGCTCGGCGGCGAGAGACGGCGCCAGCGGACGGACCAGCTGCGCGAAGCTCTCGCGCAAGGGCGAGAAATCGGGCGCGGTGAGCGAGACGCGCCGCGTCGGCCGCACCGCGCTGTGCGCGCCCGAACCGGTCTGCGACGGCACGAAGCGGGCCTGGTTCGCCTGCGCGAAGGCGAGCAAGGCGGCGACCAGGCCGGGCTCCAGAAAATCGCGGCGCAGGCAATGCGGCGTGCGGATCGGCGTGTCGGGGTCGGCCATGGCGCCGTGAGGATCGCATGGCGGCGTGCCGGTTGCCACGGGCGGTCCCCACCGCGAGGATATTGCCGGCTCGGTCTTATTCCCAATCCGTCATCGCCCGCTTCATGCGGGCGACCCAATTGGTTTTTGCCAAAAGGAAAATGGGTTGCCCGGACAAGCCGGGCAATGACGGTTCAAGGATGGGTCATTTCAAAGCAAAACCGCGCTAGCCGGACACCAGCGCGTCGTCCAGCGAATAGCCGGCGGAGCGCACGGTGCGGATCGGGTCGCGGACACCGTCGATGTTGAGCGCCTTGCGCAGCCGGCCGACATGAACGTCGACGGTGCGGGCCTCGACATAGACGTCCGAGCCCCACACCGCGTCGAGCAATTGCTCGCGGGAGAAGACGCGGCCGGGATGCTGGATCAGGTGGTCGAGCAGCTTGTATTCGGTCGGTCCCAGATGGACTTCCTTGCCGGCGCGGCGCACGCGGTGGGCGGCGCGGTCCATCTCGATGTCGCCGATCGCCACCGTGTCGGGGGCGAGGCTGGGGCGGATGCGGCGCATCACGGCGCGCAGGCGCGCCAGCAGCTCGGTCATCGAGAACGGCTTGGTCAGATAGTCGTCGGCGCCGGTGTCGAGGCCGCGGATGCGGTCGCTCTCCTCGCCGCGCGCCGTCAGCATGATGATCGGCACGTTGCGGGTTTCCTGGCGGCCGCGCAGGCGGCGGCAGACCTCGATGCCGGAGAGCTGCGGCAGCATCCAGTCGAGCAGGACCAGATCGGGCTTTTCCTCGGCGGCGACCAGCAGCGCTTCCTCGCCGTCCTGGGCTTCCAGCACGCGGTAGCCTTCGCGCTCCAGATTGTAGCGCAGCAAGGTGAGCAAGGCGCCCTCGTCTTCGGCGACGAGGACGGAGGGCTTCAGGCTCATGCTTTCTTCTCGAACGGGACGCTGGTTTCGCTGGTGATGTCGGCCTTGGGCCGGTTGTTCGACAGATGGTCGGCGCGCACCATGTGGTAGACGACCTCGGCGATGTTGGTGGCGTGGTCGCCGCTGCGCTCGATGTTCTTGGCGATGAACAGCAGATGGGTCGAGGAGCCGATGGTGCG
>CAYXMO010000305.1:0-4197 GCA_964465935.1 uncultured Rhizobium sp. | reverse complement strand
TTGGACCCGCCGGCGTTCGAGCCACCGCTGTTGGAGCCGCCATTGTTCGTTCCACCACCGGTCCAGCCGCCGGCGCCACCGTTGTCGTGGTGACCGCCACCACTCGAACCACCGCCGCCATTGGAGCCGCCATTGTTCGTTCCACCGCCGGTCCAGCCGCCGGCGCCGCCGGTCGAGCCGCCGCCATCATGATGATGACCGCCAGTCGAACCGTTGCCACCGTTGTTCGAACCACCGTTGTCGGAGTTTCCGCCGTTCCAGCCGTTGTTCGAGCCTCCGTTGTTGGACCCACCGTTGTCGTGATGGCCGTCGCCGCGCCCGCCATTGTCGCCCCAGCCGCCATGGTCGCCACGTCCGCCGCGGTCGCCGTTGTCATCACCACGATCCCAGTCGCCGCGTCCGCCGCGGTCGCCGTCCCAGCCATGCCCACGCCCCGGATCGCGGCCGCCGTGGTCGCGGAACCAGCGATGACGCCAGTCGTCCTGCCAGCGGAAACCGTGACTCATATAGAAATCGAAGCCGAGCGCCGGTCCGTAGCGGTTGACGCAGGCATAGGACGGGCGCCGTCCACGCCATTCGTCGGCGCGCCAGTTGCCGCGTATCCAGTAATAGGTGCGGCCATACACCGTGCGGTAATAGACCGGGCCGCGATACCATTGGCCGCGGAAATACACCGGGCAGTAGGACACCGGATAATCCCAGAAGCCGTCGGGGCAGCCATAGGAGTCGCAGTAGCCGCCGCTGTCGTAGGAAAAGCCGATGCCGCCGCCCCAGGTCGTGGTGAAGCCGAAACTTGCCGCCTCGGCCGGCGCGGATGCGAACAGTGAGGCCCCCGCCAGCACCGCCGCTGCCGCCGCCGATTTCAGGAATGTCTTCATGTCTCTCGCGCTCCGTTGAGAGGGTGCCGCGGACAATGGAAAGCCAATGATGGCGATTGCAAGGCCGCGGACGAAAAAGGCGGACAGTCCCGCATGGAACCGTCCGCCCACCGGCAATGCCGATTAGTGATGGTGATGGCCGCCGCCCCATCCGCCGTGCCCGCCCCAGCCGCCGTGACCGCCGCCGAAGCCGCCGCCGTGGTGGAACCCGCCGCCATGGAAGCCCGAGCCGCCATGCCAGCCGCCGTGATAGTAGAATTCGCGGTGACCGCCATACCAGCGCGAGCGGAAGCCGTTGTTCAGCCAGATGCCGTCGATGAAGACCGGACCGTTGTAGTAGTCGTAGTCGTCATCATAGTCGTCGCAGCGATAGGGATCGTACCACCGGCTGTAGGGATCGCAGTAGGCCGGCATGCGATAGCCGCCGCCGAACTCCACGCCGACCGTGACGCGCGCCTCGGCCGGCGCCGCGGTGAGCGCGGCCGCACCAGCCAGCAGCAACGCGCCGAGCGCCGCTTTCGCGAAAAGTTTCATGTCTCTCTCCTCGTTGAACCCGATTGCCGAGGATGACAATGGCGTTAACCGTCTGAACCGCACATGAATGGGACTTTCAGGAACGGGAGGGGAAAAACTCAGGCAGACCGGCCTCTTGCCTCGATCGGCCACAGCGCGACGAGGGTGTCGCCGCGCACGACATGATAGCGGTCGTAGAGATTGACCGTGGGATCGCAATGCGGAACCACGCAGCGCACGACGTCGCCGGGTTGGAGTTGTTTGCCGCCGCGCGGGTAGGAGATGCCGCCCTGCTCGTCGCCGAAGAAGAAATAGGCGGCGCCGTCGGGAGCGCCGGCGCACAGCAAGGGTGGGCCCGCGTCGGTGGCGAAGGCCTTGAACCCAGCATCGGTGGTGGCGAGGCCGGCGCGGTTGGCGCTGATCACCGTGCTCTGCACCATCAGCGAGACCTCGAACGGCACGCGGCCGCCGGGCTTTTCCCACACCTCGTTGTACTGCTTGTCCATGAAGATGTAGGAGCCGACCTGCAGCTCGGTGAGCACGCCTGCGTCGGGATCGATATCGAAGGTCCCGGTGCCACCGCCGGAGAGAATCTTCGGCGCAAGGCCGGATTTGGCAAGAGTATCGCGCAGCGCACCCAGCTCGGTCATCGCGGTGAGCGAGGCGGCGCGGCGCTCGTTCGGCGACTCCATGTGCTGGACGTTGCCGGCGTAGCATTGCAGCCCGCAATATTCGAGACCGCCCGCCGCGGCGACCTGCGCCACCAGCGCCGGCGCGCCGGCGGCGCGGATGCCGGTGCGTCCCATGCCCGGATCGATGTCGACGAGGACTTTGAGCTTCCTGCCGCTCGCCTGCGCCGCCGCGTCGAGCCATGCCGCGACGGCAGCATTGTCGCAGACGACCATAAGCTCGCGCATCGCCGCGTTGAGCGCCATGACGCGGGCGATGCCGCCATCGCTGACGACGGGCGAGGTCAGCAGGATCGACTCGATACCGCCGGCCGCCAGCGCCTCGGCTTCGCCAAGCTTGGCGCAGCAGATGCCGTTGGCACCGGCCGCGATCTGCAGCTTGGCGATGGCGACCGATTTGTGCGTCTTGGCGTGCGGCCGAAGCCCGATCCCCGCCTTGTTCGCATGCTCGACCATGCGGGCGACGTTTCGCTCGAAGGCATCGAGGTCGACGACCAGCGCCGGAGTCGCGAGCCGCGTTGCGCCGCCGGGCACGCCGATGAGGTCTTCGTTCAGGACTGCCATGCTTCCCCGACTGTGGCGCGATACGGCGTGCAGTATTGCCTAAGCGCGGCGACATTATAAGGTCGGACGGTGACCGTGGCCGCCCTCTCCCTCATCCTTCTGTCCGCCGTCGTGCATGCGATCGTCAACGTGCTGACCAAGCGCGCCGCCGACAAATACGCCATGCGCCTGCTGATCGGCGTGTTTTCGGCGGTGCTGGTGACGCCGGCGCTGTTCTTCGTGCCGCTGCCCACGGGCAAGGCGGTGTGGCTGTTGTTCGGCACCGCCTTCGTGCATGCGATCTACGAATTGCTGCTGGTCAAATCCTACGAGAGCGCGGCGTTCTCGGCGGTCTACCCGGTGGCGCGCGGCAGCGGCCCGCTGTTTACGGCTCTCGGCGCGATCCTGATCCTGCGCGAGCCGGCGCCCTGGCTCGAATTGGCCGGCATCGCAATGGTGTGCGGCGGCGTGATCGCGATCGGGCTGTCTCACCGGGCGAGCGACGGTGCGCTCAAGGGCCTGAGCTACGCGCTCGGCACCGGGCTTACCATCGGCTGCTACACGCTGATCGACGCCTCGGGCGTGCGGTCGGTCCATGAGCCCTTGACCTATGTGCTGTGGTTCTTCGTGGCGCATGGCGCCTGCGTGCTGGTCACCGCGCCCGGCACCCGCGGCCGCGCCGTCGTGGTCGAGGCGCGGCGGCAATGGAAGCTGGGCGTCGGGGTCGCGGCGCTTTCCATCGTCACTTACGGTTCGGCGATGCTGGCCTATCGCTTCGGCGCCACGGCGCAGCTCGCGGCCCTGCGCGAGACCAGCGTGCTGTTCGGCACCGCGCTGGCGATGAGCTTCCTCGGCGAGCACCTGACGCCACGCCGCTGGCTCGCCGCCGGCGTGATCGCGGTGGGGGCGATTATGCTACAAATCGGCTCATGAAGACCTTTTATTCGCCCGCCCATCTGGAGCATGCGCCGCCCGAGGAATTCGAAGGCGGGCGGATGAGCCCGGCCGTCGAGGTCCCCGAACGGGTCGAAAACGTGCGGCGCGAAATCGAACGCCGCAAGATCGGGCCGATCCTGGCGCCCGCGGATTTCGGCATGGCACCGGTGGCGCGAGTGCACGATGCCGGGCTGGTGAAATTCCTCGGCGAGGCGAGCGCGCTGTGGCGCAAGCACCATGGTGAGAACGCACCGCCGGCGATCCCATCCGCCTGGCCGGGGCGCGGCATGCGCAACCGCTTCGAGGGCGACGTGGAGTCGCGGCTGGGAACCTATGCCTTCGACACCGCGACGCCGATCCTGAAAGGCACCTGGAGCGCGGCCTTGGCGGCGGCGAACGCGGCCCTGTCGGCGGCGCAGGCGGTCAGGAACGGCGAGCGTGCCGCGTTCGCGCTGGCGCGCCCGCCGGGGCACCATGCCAGCGCCGACGTGTTCGGCGGCTATTGCTATCTCAACAACGTCGCAATCGCGGCGCAGTGGCTGGCCGACCAGGGCCTCAAGCCGGCAATCCTCGACGTCGACTATCATCACGGCAACGGCACGCAGAGCATCTTCTATGGTCGCGGCGACGTGCTGTTC
>CAYXMO010000304.1:0-4248 GCA_964465935.1 uncultured Rhizobium sp. | reverse complement strand
CCCAGGCCCTGCAGGCGCGGCGCCACGGCGATGAAGGCGAGATAGAAATGCGGCTCGTGCGGATGGTTCTTCTCCATCGCGTCGCCCATCGCCGAGCCGCGGTTCAGGCGCGGGAAGCCGCACAGGCGCAGGAACATCGGCATCAGGCGCATCTGCTCTAAGAAGCCGCCGGGACTGGCGGGTGCGTCCGGCGGCAGCCAGGCGGCGCAGACGCTGGCATCGGGCGCCATCCACACTTCGCCGAAGGGCAGCGTGCGCACCCGCATCAGCCAGAAGAAGAACTGCTCCAAGGCCTGCGGCCGGCGCGGGCCGGGGCGCGCGATCCAGTCCATGACCGGATCGGTGGTGAAGGCGGCGGCGAACAGGCGCGCCAGCACCGCGGCGTCGTCCATCGTGGCGCGGCGCGGATGGGACGCGGCGGCCAGCAGCGCGTTGCGGTCTTCACTCATAGAAGCGGGGGCTCATATCTTCTCAGAGAGGCGAATGGCGACGCGGCAGCCGGCCTTGATCGCTTCGCTCAGGAAGCGGTAGCCGGGCGCTTCCTCCGCGCCATGCGCCAGGGCGGCGTCGCGATGGGCGATCTCCTCGGCGCGGAAATCCTCGACCGTGGCTTTGAGCTTGGGATCGCAGTCGCCAAGCTTGGCGACCTGAGCGGCATAGTGTTCGTCGATCACGTCTTCGACCGCAGCGGTGCAGGCCATCGCCGCCTTCTCGCCCATCAGCGCCGTGGCGGCGCCGAGCGCGAAGCCGGCGACGCGCCAGACCGGTTCCAGCGCGGTCGGCCGCACCTTGCGCTCGTTGACCAGGGCGTCGAAGGTTTTGAGATGCCGCTGCTCCTGCTCCGCCATATGGCGGATCGCCTGCGCCGCCGGCGAGGTGCTGGCGCCCAGCACCGCGAGCTGGCCTTCATAGATGCGCACCGCGCCATATTCGCCGGCGTGATCGACGCGGATCATCTCCTCGATTTCGGGCGTGGTGCCGGGGCTGGCGGGGCGGGCTTTGCGGCTCATGCTTTGCGCGCCAGGTGAACCGCGCCGAAGGCGGCGACGCCGAGCGAGATGATTGCGTTGAAGCCGGCGAGCGAGACGCCGAACAGCGTCCAGGCGGGGATGTCACAATGCGGCACCGGCGCGTTCAGATCGAGCGGGCCGCCGTTGAAATGAAAGCCGGTGGTGCAGGCGGTGGGGCCGGGCCACCAATGATACTCGACGCCGGCGTGGAAGACGCCGAGCCCGCCCGACACCGCGACGCCGAGCGTTGCCAGCGCCGCGACGATCAGCGCGGCGCGCACGGGAAGCACGCCGAGCGCAAGCAGGATCGCGCCGCCGAGGCCGACCGCCGCCGCGGCGATGTGCGGCCAGCGCTGCCAATGGCACATCTCGCAGGGCGGATAGTTGAGGACGTATTGGAAGAACAGCGCGCCCAGCAGCAGCGCCAGCGCGACGCCACCTTCGAACCATGCGATGCGTGTGGGATTCATCTGGCGAAGATCCGGCTGTCGTCGTCGAACGCCTTGAACTCCAGCGCGTTGCCCGACGGGTCCTGGATGAAGAACGTCGCCTGCTCGCCGGGCTGGCCTTCGAAGCGGATGTCGGGCGCAATCACGAAGGGAACCTTGCTCTCGCTCAATCGCGCCGCGAGCTTGCGCCAATCCGACATGGAAAGGATGACGCCGAAATGACGCACCGGCACCTGTTCACCATCAACTTCATTATGCGCTTTGCCACTATCCGCTTTGCTTGGCGAATCGCTTAGGCTTAGATGCGCGACGATCTGGTGGCCGAAGAAATCGAAGTCCACCCATTCGTCGCTCGAGCGCCCTTCGGGGCACCGGAGCAGGCTGCCATAGAAGGCGCGCGCTTCGTGCAGGTCGCGAACCGGAAACGCCAGATGGAAGCGCGGACGAGACGTCATGGCGAACTCGTGAAGGTCAAGGAGAGCATCGAAGCGCATGGTTGAGGCTCTGGCAACCCGCCGCGCACGCGCAGCACTATTGAAGATCGACGGAAGGGCGGTCGCGGTCACGATGCGCCTCAATCCGCGGGCGCGGCGGCTTATTGTGAAGGTTCATCCCTCCACCGGTGAAATCTCCGTGATCGCACCGTCGCAGCGGGCGCTGGACCGGGCGCTCGACTTCGCGCAAGGCGAGGCGCCGTGGATCGCGCGGCAATTGGCGCGGGTGCCCAAGCCGGTGACGCTGGGGCCGGGGGCGCGGCTGCCCTTTCGCGGACGCGAGCACCTGGTGGTGCGCGGCGATGGCGGGCCGGTCCTGCACGACGGCGCGGCGTGCGAGCTACGGGTCAGCGGGCGGGACGAGCATGTGCCGCGGCGGCTGACGGATTTTTTGAAGCGCGAGGCCAAGCGGGTGCTGGAGCCGAAGACGCACGACTACGCCGCGCGGATCGACGCCAAGGTGCGGCGGGTTTCGGTGCGCGACACGGCGAGCCGCTGGGGCTCGTGCTCGGCCAACAAGTCGATCTCGTTCTGCTGGCGGCTGATCCTGGCGCCGGATTTTGTCGCCGACTACGTCGTGGCGCACGAGGTCGCGCATTTGCGCGAGATGAATCACGGCCCGCGCTTCTGGAAGCTGGTGCGCACGCTGGTGGCGGACATCGAGACGCCGCAGGCTTGGCTGCGCAAGAACGGAACGATGCTGCATCGGTATGGGGCGTAGGTTTCAACCCTCCCCTTGAGGGAGGGTCGAAATTTGCACTTGCAAATTTCGGGGAGGGGTCAGGCGCCGGCGCTGGACCCCTCCCCGAAAAATTCTTCGCTTCGCTCGAATTTTGTCGACCCTCCCTCAAGTGGAGGGTGGAAGAGCGAGCTACGTCCCGCTGCCGAAAATCTTGTCGATCAGGCCGCCGATGGCGTCGGGCTTTTCCTTCGGGGGCGCGCCGGGTTCGGCGGGCTCTGCCGGTATCGTGCCTTCGGGCGGCGGCTCGGCGGTAGGCGTCGACGCGACCAGCAGCGTCCCGGCCAGCGGGCGCACCGGCAGGCCGGCTTCGGCGCTGGTCATGAAGCTGTGGAAGATCTTGGCCGGCAGGGTGCCGCCGGTGGCGTGCAGCATGGGCGCGTTGTCGTCATTGCCGATCCACACGCCGCAGACCAGATCGGCGGTGAAGCCGACGAACCAGGCGTCGTGGAAATCCTGCGTCGTGCCGGTCTTGCCGGCGGTGGGGCGGCCATCGAGCCGCGCCGCCTTGCCGGTGCCGGTGGTCACGGTCTCGACCATCAGCCGCGTCATCTGCGCCGCTTGGGTGGGCGCGATCACCTCGCCGAGGCCGGAGCCTTCGCGCTGATACAGCACCTTGCCGCTTCTCGTCCGTATACGGATGATGGAGAAGGCGTTGACGCCATGGCCGCCATTGGCGAACGGGATGTAGGCCGAGGTCAGCTCCAGGGGCGTGACGCCCGAAGTGCCCAGCGCGATAGAGGCGACGGCGTCGAGCTGCGAGGCGATGCCGAGGCGGTGGGCGGTGCGCGCCACCGCGGCGGGACCGATCTCGGCGACGAGCTGGGCGGCGATGACGTTGGAGGATTTGGCGAAGGCACGGGTCAGCGACATCGCGCCTTCGAACTTGCCTTCGTAGTCCTGCGGTTTCCAGCCATGGAGATCGATCGGTCCGTCGTTCATGACGTCGTCGGGGGTACGGCCGTGCTCGAAGGCGGCGAGATAGACGAAGGGCTTGAAGGCCGAGCCGGGCTGGCGCATCGCATCGGTGGCGCGGTTGTAGGAGCTGGCCTCGTAGGAGCGGCCGCCGACCATGGCGCGGATCGCGCCATCCGGCGTCATGGCAACGAGCACCGCCTGGCTAGCATGCAGCGCGGCGCCTTGCGCGGCGAGGCCTTGGGCGACGGCGCGCTCGGCCTGGGCCTGGGCGTCGAGGTCGAAGGTCGTTTCCACGATCAGCGAGTCGTCGGCGTCGCCGACATAGCCGGAGAGCCGGCTGATCACCCAGTCGGCGAAATAGCCCGAGCCCGGCGTGCCCGAGCCGCGCACGATGCGCGGGCGGGTGGCTTCGGCTTCGCTACGGGCGCGGTCGTCGATGAAGCCGCAATCCTGCATGGCGCGCAGCACGATGGCGGCGCGGCTCATCGAAGCGTCCGCGTCGGCCAGCGGGTTGTAGCGGGCAGGGGCCTTGACGCTGCCGGCCAGCATCGCGGCTTCGGGCAGCGTGAGCTGCTCGGCGTGCTTGCCGAAGAAGCGCTGCGCTGCCGCTTCGATGCCGTAGACGCCGGCGCCGAAAT
>CAYXMO010000303.1:0-4257 GCA_964465935.1 uncultured Rhizobium sp. | reverse complement strand
GCGAAACCTATCAACTCGCGAAGGCCGCGCAAGCCGCTTTCGCCGACATCCTTTGCATAAACCAAAGGAAGGGTTGCGCGCGCGCCACGTTCGGCTGTGCGTATTAATCTTGATGAACGCAAGTTCCGCCGCGCGCGCGATTAACGTTTAAAGAATTGATCGGCGGCGGAGCGGGTGGCACCGCGCGCCGCGATCGCTTCGCGGCAGCGCGCGATCTCCGACTCCAGAAGCGCGATTCGCTTTTCGAGTTCGTGTGCCGACAGCGCCGCGATGTCCTCGCCGAGCACGATGTCGGGCTGCTTTTTGCGCGGCAGCAATTCTTCGGGGTCGATCGGCATGCGCTTTATCGGCTCCGGGCCTGGCGCGCCGGGGCCGTCTCCCTGCTATCCTCGGCGCAGATTATAGCGGCGAGCCAAGAAAAACGTCATGAAAGCCATCGAAGTCCAGAACCCGGGCCAGGGCTATGCCTTGGCCGTCGCCGAGATCGCCAAGCCCGCGCCGGGCGCCGGCGAGGTGCTGATCAAAATCGCCGCCGCCGGTCTCAACCGGGCCGATCTGGCACAGGCGATGGGCGCCTATCCGCCGCCGCCGGGGGCGCCCGCGACCCTGGGCATGGAGTGCTCTGGCGAGATCGAGGCGGTAGGCGCTCATGTCTCCAGCTTCGAGGTCGGCGATAAGGTCTGCGCCCTTCTGGGCGGCGGCGGCTATGCGCAATATGTCGTGGTGTCGGAGAAGCTGGTGCTGCCGGTGCCGCGCGGCGTCGGCCTCATCGAGGCCGCGGCCCTGCCCGAAGTCCATTTCACGGTGTGGACCAATCTGATCGACAGCGCCCGCCTGAAGCCGGGCGAGAGCGTGCTGATTCATGGCGGCTCCAGCGGCATCGGCACGGCGGCGATCCAGCTCTGCGCCGCGCGCGGTCACACCGTCTTTGCTACCGCCGGATCGAAGGAGAAATGCGCCGCCATCGCCGCCCTGGGCGCGGCACGCGCCATCGCCTACCGCGATGAGGACTTCGTGGAGGTGGTGAAGGCCCAGACCAAGGGCAGGGGCGTCGACGTGATCCTCGACATGGTCGGCGGCGACTACATCCAGCGCAACATGAGCGCCGCGGCGCTGTGGGGCCGCATCGTCAACATCGCCTATCAGAATGGTATGCAGGCGAGCGTGAATTTCGCGCCGCTGCTGATGAAGCGGCTCAGCCTCTTGGCGACGACGCTGCGCGCCCGCAGCAACGACGAGAAAGGCGCTATCCGCGATGCGCTCTTGCGCGAAGTGTGGCCTCTGATCGAGACCGGCCGCATCAAGCCGGTGGTCGACCGCACCTATCCGCTGGCGGAGGCCCAAGCCGCCCACAAGCGCATGGCGGGCAGCGAACACATCGGGAAGATTTTGCTGACGACGTGAAGGCGCTCCGCACGCGGCTGGCGGTCAGGCGGAAGACGCGTCCTCAGCCGTCGAAGCCGGTTCCGCCGCCGGGCCCAGTGCGTTCTGCAAGGCGGCGGAGAGTTCGACCTCCAGGGCCTCGGCGCGATCTATGAAGCTGGACGACATCGTGCTGTTGAGGTCGAGCAGGCTGTAGGCACTGAGCCCCGACGCTTGTAGAGCCTGCGCCCGGGCCTTGAAGGTCGGGTGCCGGTCGGTGGGATGCGGTTGGTTCGACTCGGTGATCTGCGCCACCAGGATGTTCGGATCCTGTTCGGCGCACAGCCGGCGCGCTTCCCGCTCGAAGGCCTCCGCCATGTTGTTTTCCCTATCCCCGCCTTCGCCGCAGGCTTCGATTTGCGCCCACCAGAGCGGCGCGAACACCGCGGATTTCGCCAGCGCTGCGATCAGAGCCGCCGCGGAACTGGCTTGCGCTCCGGCGGCGTCGGCGGCGAACTCGCGGCTTCGCGCAACGGACAGTTCCGCCTTTTCGAATTGAGCCAGGCAAAACGACAGGACTTCGCGCGCCGGAAACAAGGCGGTTCGCGCGATGAAGTCGCGCTCGGTATGGGTCGAGCGGAGGCTCGCGCCGATCCCTCTGTAGATCGGAAGGAAGCGCAACGAATAGGCGGTGTCGCGGCCTTTGAAATGGCCAAGCTCGTGTCCGATCGCGGCAGCAAGCTCGGCGTGGGACAGCAGGCGCATCAGCGACAGGGACAGATGCATCGTCTCGCCCGAGAGCTTGGTGCCGGACAACGGCAGATAGATGTCGGCGGCTGTCGCGTATAGTTCGGGCTCGAGGCCGACGATGAGGTTTTTCGGCGGCGACGCCTGCAGCTTGGCGGCGATCGCGTCGATGAATTGCCAGAGCCGGGGCTGTGCCTGGCGCGTCACGGCGGCGGCCAGCGCACGGGAATGAAAGCGCGCGGCGATGCGGAAGGCATTTCGGATCATCACCAGCGCCGCGAAAAGCGAGCCGAAACCGACCGCGGCGATCAGATGACCGTTGACGGTCTTGAACGCCAATGCCTCGACGCCGGCGGCGACGATCGTGAGTATGACGCCCTGCACGAGAATGAGGCCGCTCAAAAGGATGCAGACCAGGCGGATTTCAATGCCGAACAGCGCTGCCAGAAGGCCCGGGCTTTGCCGTCCCAGCCGCCCGGTAAGCCAGACGGCGGCCATCGCCGCCAAGGCCGCGGCGCAGGTCCAGAAGCAGGAATCGCGCAGAACGACGAACGCCGGATAGGCCACGCAGAACGAGTTCCACTTGGCGTGGAATGCCGGGTCGGGACAGCCCTCGGCCAGCGGCTCGATCGTTTCAGGCCAGGTCTGCGCCCCTACCGCCTCCGGCGATGCCATGACGGCTTGCACATAGCTCTGCTCGTCCGCCCATGTCAGGGTGAAACCGGCGGCATATCCGAACAGCGGAATGCCGAAAACCAGCAGAACAAATCTCGCTATCGACTTTATGCGCCGGCCGCCGCCCATGCCCGAACGCCTATCATATCGCCGTCAAATCGTCGCCACAGCCGGCAGCACGAAGGTCTTGCGCGCAAGCGCAGAGCCAAGCTGCTCCCCCCGGTACCACCGCGTCAGCACCGTCTTGTCGAGCAGGTCGGCATGGTCTTCGGTGAACGCTTCGAACGTCGCATAGGCCTTCGCCGCCATCCGCTCCGCGATCAGCGCCAGGAAGGCCAGCGTGATGGTCTCGTGATAGGCGCCGGGATTGCCGGCGCGGGCGGCGATGGTCTTGAGGGCGCCGGAATAGGCGCGCGCCGCGTCGAGATAGTCCGGATGCCGGCGCAGGATTTCGAACCCCATCCGTACGTGATCGGCATGGCGGAAGCTGGCCGGGTCGGTCTCGCCGTTCAGGAAGGCGCGTAGGTCCGGGCTGACCGGTTCAAAGCTCATCGCCTTCGCTCAGCCGATGCGAGTCCTCCGCCGTCAGGTCGAGGCCATAGACGCTCTTGAGCTGCGCGATCTGCTGGAGCGTCTTGTCGCCGAACGGCGCCTTGCCTTCGAAGGCGTGCAGCACGATCCCTTCCAACAGGTCGCCCAGCGACAGGTCGAGCGACTCGGCGAGGCCCTTGAGCACTTTGAGGGTCCGCTTTTCGAGGCGGACACCGGTTTGGACGCGTTCGACAGTCTTCATGGTATTTTGGTACATAAATACCATTGGAAAATCAACCCCTGCTGGCCTGCTTATTTTCTTCCCCTTTGCCGGTCTTTCCCCTAAAACCCCTGCCATTCCTCGAAAAGCTCGCGCTTTAAGAGGTCGGTGGGTCCGGTGAACGGGCCCCCCGGCGCAGGGAGAAGATTTATGGCCGTCGAAACCAAACCGCTGATGCCCAAGGCGACCGCCGTCTGGCTGGTCGACAACACCTCGCTGACCTTCGAGCAGATCGCCGATTTCTGCGGCCTGCACCCGCTCGAAGTGAAGGGCATCGCCGACGAGGACGTCGCCAAGGGCATCAAGGGCCAGGACCCGGTGTCGTCCGGCCAGCTCACCCGCGAGGCGATCGAGGAGGCCGAGAAGGACCCGCGCAAGCGCCTCAAGATGGCGCCGCCCAAGCACAAGATGCCGTCGGTCAAGCAGAAGAAGGCGCCGCGCTACACCCCCGTCTCCAAGCGCCAGGACAAGCCGGACGCGGTCTACTGGATCCTGCGCAACCATCCCGAATTCGCCGATGCCGACATCATCAAGCTGATCGGCACGACCAAGGCGACGATCCAGAAGATCCGCGAGCGCTCGCATTGGAACGCGACCAACATCAAGGCGGTCGATCCGGTGACGCTGGGCCTGTGCAGCCAGCTTGAGCTCGATCTCGCGGT
>CAYXMO010000302.1:0-4268 GCA_964465935.1 uncultured Rhizobium sp. | reverse complement strand
GTCGCCCGCTATCTCGACGGCGACAGCGCGCGGCTCTACGAGCTGATCTGGAAGCGCGCCATCGCCAGCCAGATGGAAAGCGCCGAGCTGGAGCGCACCACGGTCGACGTCACCAGCGCCGACGGCAAGATCACGCTGCGCGCCACCGGCACGGTGACGCTGTTCGACGGCTTCCTGACGCTCTACCAGGAAGGCAAGGACGACGCGGTTGATCCGAATGCACCCCTTCGGGGCGACGACGAAGACGGCAGCAAGCTGCCCAAAGTGGCGGCCGGCGAAGCCGCCAAGATCGACAAGGTCAATTCGGAGCAGCATTTCACCGAGCCGCCGCCGCGCTATTCCGAAGCCAGCCTGGTGCGCAAGCTCGAAGAACTCGGCATCGGCCGGCCTTCGACCTATGCCTCGATCCTGTCGACGCTGCGCGACCGCACCTATGTGCGGCTGGACCGCGGCCGCTTCATGCCGGACGACAAGGGCCGGTTGGTGACGGTGTTCCTGGAGCAGTATTTCCCGCGCTATGTCGAATACGGCTTCACCGCCGACCTCGAAGAACAGCTCGACGAGGTCTCGGACGGCAAGCTGAAATGGAAGGACCTGCTGCGCGCCTTCTGGCGCGACTTCTCGGCGGCGGTCGGCGGCACCAAGGATTTGAAGATCTCCAACGTCATCGACGCGATGAACGACATCCTGGGGGCGCACATCTTCCCGCCCAACCAGGACGGCTCGAACCCGCGCACCTGCCCGACCTGCGGCAGCGGCGAGCTCAGCCTGAAGCTGGGGCGGTTCGGCTCGTTCGTCGGCTGCTCGAACTATCCCGAATGCCGCTTCACGCGCCAGATCGGCCAGAGCAACGAGGCGGCCAAGGCGGCGCAGCCGCGCGAGCTGGGCGTCGATCCGGCCAGCGGCGAGAAGGTGACGCTACGCTCGGGCCGCTTCGGGCCTTATGTGCAACTCGGCGAAGGCAAGACGCCCAAGCGCTCGGGCATCCCCAAGGACGCCGACGTCGGATCCGTCGATTTCGACTATGCGCTGAAATTGCTGGCGCTGCCGCGCGAGGTCGGCCTCCATCCGGAAACCGGCAAGCCGATCACCGCCAATTTCGGCCGCTTCGGACCTTACGTCGCGCATGACGGGACCTATGCCTCGCTGGAGACCTCGGAGGACGTGTTCACCGTCGGCGTCAACCGCGCCGTCGACCTGATCGCGAACAAGAAGAACAATCCGCGCGGCCGCCGCGGGCCGCAGGCGCTCAAGGAGCTGGGCAACGATCCGTCGGGCACGCCGGTCAAGCTGATGAAGGGCCGCTACGGGCCTTACGTCACCGACGGGACCACCAACGCCACCGTACCCGACAGCGACGAGCCGGAAGCCATCACGCTGGAACAGGCACTGGCGCTGATCGCCGACCGCGCGGCCAAAGGGGGTGGCAAAAAGAAGAAAGCCAAGGCAACGCCGAAAGCGAAGCCCAAGAAAGAAACCAAGAAGGCAGCGAAGGCCGAGAAGGCCGAACCCGCGCCTCCCAAGAAGAAGGCCCCGGTGAAGAAAAAACCGGAACCGGTGGCCGGAGAGTAGAAAGACTTGACGAAGAAAAAATCATCGACCAACGCGCCTCGTCTCGACAAGGCGCGCGTGCTGGAGCTTTTGCACCAAACGCCCAACGCCACCAAGCGCGACCTGTCGCGCATGCTCGGCGTCAAAGGCTCCGACCGCATCGCGCTGAAGCGCATCCTGAAAGAGCTGGAGCAGGACGGCGCCATCGCCGGCAACCGCCGCGTCGGCTATGCCGCGCCCGGCGCGCTGCCCGAAGTGGCGGTGCTGGAGATCACCGGCCAGGATACCGACGGCGAGCTGCTGGCGCTGCCGCAGAAATGGGAGTCCAACGACGAGCCGCCGAAGATCATCGTCGTCCCAGGACGCGACGATCGCGGACCGGCCTTGGGGCGCGGCGAGAGGATATTGGCGCGGCTGAGCCGGAGCGAAGACGGCTTCGAAGCGCGCGTCATCAAGCGGCTGGGCGCGAGCGCGCACAAGGTGCTGGGCGTGCTGACCCAGACGCCGAACGGCCTCCGCCTAGCACCGATCGACCGCAAGAGCCGCACCGAATTCTCGGTCGATACGCGCGACCGCGGCGGCGCGGAGAACAACGAACTGGTGCTGGCCGAGCCGCTGGCCGGCCGCGCCGCGGGCTTCCCGCGCGCGAAAGTCGTCGAACGGCTGGGCAGCATGAACACGCCCAAGACCGTCAGCCTGATCGCGATCCACGCCCACGGTATCCCAACCGATTTCCCCGACGAGGTGATCCGCCAAGCCGAGCGCGCGACACCGCCGGACCTTGCGGGCCGCACCGATCTGCGCGCCGTGCCGCTGGTCACCATCGATCCGGAGGACGCGCGCGACCACGACGACGCGGTGTGGGCGGGGCCGGACAGCGACCCGAAGAATCCCGGCGGCCAGATCGCGCTGGTCGCCATCGCCGACGTCGCGCATTACGTCACGCCAGGTTCGCCGCTTGACCGCGAAGCCTACAAGCGCGGCAACTCGGCCTATTTCCCCGACCGCGTCGTGCCGATGCTGCCCGAGCATCTGTCGGCCGATCTGTGCTCGCTGAAGGAAGGCGTCGACCGCGCCTGCCTGGCGGTGCGCATGGTGTTCGACGCCAAAGGCAACAAGCGGCGGCACGAATTTATCCGCGGCGTGATGCACTCGGCGGCGCGGCTGACCTATGCCCAGGCGCAGCGCGCCTTCGACGGCAAGCCGGACGCGGCGCTGAACGAGACGACGCGGGCGACGCTGGCGGCGGTGTGGGCTTGCTACCAGGTGCTGCTGCAGGAGCGGGCGCGGCGCAATCCGCTCGACCTCGACCTGCCGGAGCGGCGCATCGTGCTGGGCACGGACGGCAGAGTGGCCTCGATCGCGTTCCGCGAGCGGCTGGAATCGATGAAGCTGATCGAGGAATTCATGGTGCTGGCGAACGTCGCGGCGGCGGAAGTGCTGGAGCGTCACAAGCAGCCGCTGATCTACCGCATCCACGAGACTCCGTCGCGCGAGAAGGTGTTCGGCTTCGCCGATTTCCTGCGCACTATCGGGATCGATTTCGCCAAGGGCCAGGTGCTCAGGCCTTCCGTCTTCAACACAATCCTGGCCAAGGCCAAGGGCGGACCGCATGAGGCGGTGATGAACGACGTGGTGCTGCGCACCCAGGCGCAGGCGGTCTATGCGCCGGACAATGTCGGGCATTTCGGCTTGAACCTGGCCAAGTACGCGCATTTCACCTCGCCGATCCGGCGCTATGCCGACCTGATCGTGCACCGCGCGCTGGTCAAGGCGCACAAATTCGGCGACGACGGCTTGAGCGAGCGCGAGGCCGGCCGTTTGGGTGAGATCGCCGAGCACATCTCGATGACCGAACGGCGCGCGATGGCGGCGGAGCGGGACTCGACCGACCGCTATGTCGCGGCGTTCATGGAGGAGCGCGTCGGCGCCAATTTCGACGGGCGCATCACCGGCGTGACGCGCTTCGGCCTGTTCCTGAGGCTGGCCGATACCGGCGCCGAGGGCCTTTTGCCGGTGCGGGCGCTGGGCAGCGAGTTCTTCCGTCACGACGAGAAAGCGCACGCCTTGGTCGGCGAGCGCACCAACCGCAAATTCAAGCTCGGCGGCATGGTGGCGGTGAAGCTGGCGGAAGCGGCGCCGCTGACGGGGGGATTGCGCTTCGAGCTGGCGGACGCCGGCACGGCGCCGCGCGATCCGCGCAAGCATTTCAAGGCGCAGATGCAGAAGAAGCAGAAGCCGAAGCGGCGGCGCTAATTCTCAACCCCACATAGCCGTCATCGCCCGCTTCATGCGGGCGACCCACTTTGCGGATGGAAAATTGGGTCGCCCCGACAAGCCGGGCGATGACGAATTTGATGATGGTTGGGAGATAGTTCTACACTTCCCCCATGAGTCAGGTCTTCGATTCCGACAACGAAAAAGTCGTCGAGCAGGTGCTGCGGCCCAAGGATGCGGCGACGCTCGTTCTGGTCAAGCGCGAGAACGGCGTCGCGCGGGTGCTGATGGGCCAGCGTCACGGCAACATGGCGTTCATGGCCAACAAATATGTCTTTCCGGGTGGACGGATCGATCCCGCCGATGCGCGGATTTCTGCGGGC
Organism: uncultured Rhizobium sp.; assembly: GCA_964465935.1. Lineage (GTDB taxonomy): Bacteria > Pseudomonadota > Alphaproteobacteria > Micropepsales > Micropepsaceae > Rhizomicrobium. Next base: position 117 of record CAYXMO010000302.1, on the reverse strand, counting down.
GGCAATCTCAAGCCGCATGTGCTGGAGAAGCTGATCAAGCACGTCTCGCCGCAAAAGGCGCGCGGACTCGCTTTAACCGCCATCCGGGAGACCTTCGAGGAAACCGGCGTGCTCGTC
>CAYXMO010000301.1:0-4271 GCA_964465935.1 uncultured Rhizobium sp. | reverse complement strand
GGGCTATGCCGACGCGATGATGTTCGACTATCGCGGCTATGTCGCCGAGGCGACGGGCGCCAACATGTTCTTCGTCAAGGACGAGAAGCTGTTCACCCCGATCGCCGACTGTTTCTTGAACGGCATCACGCGCAAATCGGTGATCGAGCTCGCCAAGGCGCGCCAGCTTCCGGTGATCGAGAAGCACATCGAGAAAAGCGAGCTCGACGGTTTTTCCGAATGCTTCATCGTCGGCACCGCCGCGGAAGTGACGCCGGTGAGCGAGATCGGCCCGTGGAAATTCAAGCCCGGCAAAATCACCGAGATGCTGATGACCGACTACCACGAAGACGTGAACCGCCCGGTCAGCGCCGTGAAGCTGGCGAAGGCGGGGTAGGCTCTCTCAACCCGTTGGAATTCCTGCAACTTTCCCGCGGCCGTCGCGCCGCGGCCCCCATATTGCCTTCCCCCCAAATTCCGCCCTATATTATGCCCCATAAACAAGTCATTGGACATGTCATGGCCAAATCCCCTCGCGCCCCGGCTGAACCGAACCGGCAATTTCCGGCAGGAGACACACACCCTGGCTCCCTGCACGAAGAATCGGCGCTCTGGCGCATGCAGCCGCTGGTCGATGACGACGGCCATGTCGTGATGGAGCGCGTGGCCGACCGTCATGGCATGTCGCGGGCCCAAGTCGCCGAGACCGCGGGGGTCAAGCCCTCGTCGCTCTACAAGGCCGAGCGTTTCAACGCGCCCAAGACCCAGGCCCGCATGCGCGAGATGATCGAGATCGTCGGCCGCGTGACCGGCTGGGCGGGCGGTCCGATCCCGGCGATGGCTTGGTACCGCTCGGAGCCGATTGCGGCGTTCGGCGGGCGGACGGCGGAAGCTCTGGTGAAGGACGGCAAGGCCGCCGCCGTTCGGGACTATCTCGACTCCTTGGCCGTGGGCAGCTTTGCGTGAGATTTGCCGGGACGTGCTATCGCGCGCACGACCCGCGTTGGTCCTTCAAGCCGATCTCCGGAGACGGTGCCGCTATTCATGGCGGGCGTTTCAATGCCAAGGGGACGCCGGCGCTATACCTCGCCCTCACGCTGGTCGGCGCGGTGCGCGAGGCGAACCAGGGCTTCGTCCGCAAGATCGATCCGTATGTGATCTGCAGCTACGACGTCGATTGCCAGGACATTGCGGATTTGCGCACGGCCAAGGTGCGCGCCGGCCACGGCGTGACCGATGACGAGTTGGCATGCGCCTGGTTCGCCCTGGCAGCCGAGGGCAAAGAGCCGCCATCCAGGCGGATCGCGCAAAGGCTCAAGGCCGGCGGTCACGCCGGCATCCTGGTGCCGAGCTTTGCCCGCACCGCTTCGGCGGACGATCATAACCTCGTGCTCTGGACCTGGGCCGGCGGTCTGCCGCATCGCGTGACCGTTCACGATCCGAGCGGCAGGCTGCCGAAAAATCAGCTCTCCTGGGACTGAGTTTCCCTCCTCCCGCAACGGCGGAAGCGCCGGTCGTCGCGTGGCGGCCGGCTCATTGCCGCTCCAGCCATTTGAGCCGCAGCTCCAGCAGCCCTACCAGCAATTCGTCCGTCACCGCCTCGCCCGGATCGTCCTGCGTTCGCGCCGCGAGCGCGTCGCGCCGCCGCTCGATCTCCCCCTTCAGCGCCTTCATCAGCGCCCGGCGCCGCGCCGCCGGCAGCTCGCGCCACAGCGCGGCGCGGGTGCGGAACGGATCGCTGCCCGGACCCGCCGCGCGCACCGCGTCGCACAGCCAGTCGTCATGCGCCGCGACGCCCGCCGCCGTGAGACCCAGCGCCACCGTCCCGCGCCCGTCGCCTAAAGCCTTTCCCGCGATCAGTCTGGCTTTGGTCAGCCGCGCGATCGCGGGATAGACCGCGCCGGCGCTGCCGCTCCACTCCGCCGACGGCGACGCCGCGAACACCTGGCGCACCGCATAGGCGGTGAGCCCGCGCGCCCGCCGCAGCACGCCCAGGATCGCACCTTCCAGCTCGGTTAATCCGTCTCGCGCTTTCGTTATTTGCCATTCTCCGTCGATAGTACGATTAGTACTAAGTCCACCACCGGATGGCAAGCGCATGACCCTCCCCGCCTTCGACCGCCGCCAGATGATCCGCCTGATCGAGCTGATCGCCGTCCTCATCCTCGACCGTTACGTCGCGCACTGGATCGTGGCGGGGTTCGCGGCCGCCGGCGCGCCGCTGCCCGACATGCCGCTGTTCCACCATACCTATGTGTTCTTCGCCTTCATCGTGCTGCTCGCCGCCTATGTCCGGCTGCGCGGCGAGAAACTCTCGGATTTCGGCCTGATCGTGCCGGCATGGCGCTTCCTCGGCCTGGGCCTGATCGTCTTCGCCGGCGCCCTGGCGTTCGACATGCTCGTACGCCCGCTGCTCGACGCCTATGTCGCCGGCGTGACCCACACCAGCACCACCCTGGCCGAGCAGCAATTCGCGTCGCTGAAGGGCAACAACAGCCTGCTCGCGCTCGCCATCGCCTGCGGCTGGGCGTTCGGCGGCTTCGGCGAGGAGTTCCTGTTCCGCGGCTTCATCATGACCCGCATCGCGCAGCTGCTCGGCGGCAGCCGCGCCGCCTGGATCGTCGCGCTCTTCCTCCAGGCGATCCCCTTCGCGCTCGGTCACGGCTACCAGGGGCCGGTCGGCATGGTCGCGATCTATCTCGGAGCGCTGATCACCGGCGCCGGCACGCTGATCTGGGGCCGCAACCTGTGGCCGTCGATCGTCGCGCATGGCCTGCAGGACACCGCCGGCTTCTTCGCGCTCTACGCCGGCATCGCGCATGCCTGAGCGACTAGCGCAGGATCGCGCCCGCCAGCAGCTTCTGCGTCAATTGCTGCGGATTGGCGATGCCTTCGGTCACCGCGAAGCGCTGGATCATGCCGACATAGATCAGGTCGTTCGCCCAATCGACCCAGAACCACGTCCCCGCCGCGCCGTCCCACTGATAGGTCCCCTTGCCGACCGGAATGCCGGCGGCGTCCGGATCGGTGAACACCGCGCCGTTGAAGCCGTAGCCGAAGCCCGGCCTGATCTGCATCGCGCCGATCCCGAAGCCGGCTTCCAGCATCCAGCCGGGCAGATGGTTTTCGCTCATCAGCGCCACCGCATCCGGCGACAGGATGCGCGCGCCGTCGAGTTCGCCGCGGTTGAGCAGCATCTGCGCGAAGCGGGCATAGTCGTCCAGCGTCGAGACCAGCCCGCCGCCGCCGCCGGGAAGCCGTGGCGGCGACAGGTAGTCGTTGCCCATCGGCGACTTGTCCAGTTCCACCAGGCCGCGCTTGCGGCTGGTCAGATACATCGCCTTCGCCAGCCGCCCGGCTTTTTCCGGCGGCGCCCAGAACGCGGTGTCCGCCATCTTCAGCGGACCGAAAATGTGCTCCTGCATAAAGTCGGCGAGCGGCTGCCCGGTGATCGCCTCGATGATCGCGCCCTGCACGTCCATCGCCAGGCTGTAGAGCCATTGCGTGCCCGGCTGATAGGCCAGCGGAACGCGCCCGATCCGCTCAGCGAATTCCATCAGCGTCGGCGCCCCCCAGATGTTGGCGTCCTTGTACGGCCGGTCGTGCAGCGCCTCGCTGCGGCCATAGGTGATCCCCGCCGTGTGCGTCATGAGCTCGCGCATCGTCGGCGGATGATCGGCCTTCACCGTCACCGGCTGCTCCGCGTCGTCCAGCCCCTCGAACACGGTGCAGTGGTTGAACGCCGGGATGAATTTGCCGACCGGATCGTCCGGCTGCCACAGCCCGCGGTCGTGCAGGATCATCATCGCGGCCGCCGTCACCGGCTTGGTCATCGAGAAGATGCGGAACACCGTGTCGGTCTTGAGCTTGGTTTTCTTCTCGACGCTGTCGCAGCCCAGCACGCTGCGCCGCGCCACTTTGCCGTGCCGCGCCACCAGCGTCACCGCGCCGGCGAGCTCGCCCTTGTCGATCAGCGCCTGCAGTCCGGCATCGACGGCGTCGAGCCCCGCCGCCGACAGGCCGGCCTCTTGCGGCCGCGCCGCATCCTCCAGCATCGTCGCGAATCCTTCGTTGCTTAGAATTTGATCTCGTAATGCGGCCCGTCGATGAAGGCCTTGCCGGCGCGCCGTTTGCGATAGTCGACCACCGCCTGTTCCATCGCCGCCGCGCCGGGATCGAGCTCGTTGAGCATGCGGTCCCACACCCCGCCCCAGCGGATCGTCACCTTTTCGGCCAACGCCGCCTGGCGCATCGCTTCGGCGACGGGATAGATGTAATTCCACTGCTTGGCC
>CAYXMO010000300.1:0-4271 GCA_964465935.1 uncultured Rhizobium sp. | reverse complement strand
GATCGCGGGCGTGATCCTGTTCCGGCTGTACACGGTGCTCGGGCGCCGCACCGGCCATGAAGCGCCGCCGCCGGAACGCTTCCGGCTGTCCGGCAACGCGCCGTCCGAACCTGCCAAGGACAACGTCGTCGCGCTCCCCAGCCGCTCCGAGCAGATCGCCGAGCGCCCGGCCGACCCGGTGGCGCGCGGACTGTTCGACATCAAGCTCGCCGACCGCGGCTTCGACACCGATCATTTCCTCTCCGGCGCCCGCCACGCCTATGAGCTGATCGTCACCGCCTTCGCGCGCGGCGACCGGGCGCAGCTGCGCCCCTTGCTCGGCGGCGAAGTGTTCGCGGCGTTCGACGCGGTGATCGCGGGGCGCGAGCAGCGCAAGGAGCATGTCGAGTTCACCTTCGTCGGCTTCAAGGACGTCAAGATCGTGCACGCGGCGCTGAAGGGCCGCGCCGCCGAGATCACCGTCGCCGTCGGGGCGCAGTTCATCAGCGCCACGGTCGCGAGCGACGCCAAGCTGCTGGAGGGCGACGCCAAATCGGTGCGCGACGTCACCGATGTGTGGACCTTCAGCCGTGACATCCGCAGCCGCGATCCCAACTGGCTGCTGGTGGCGACCTCCGGCGGCGACGCTTAAGCCGCGATGACGGGAATGCGTTCCCGTCTGCTCGCCGCGCTGGTTCTCCTGCTGATTGCCGCGTCCGGCCTTGGCCTGTGGTGGTTTTATCGTCCCACGCCGGAAGAGAAGCTTTCCCTTCAGGCGGTGTCGTTCGCCGAACTGCCGGGCTGGGGCGCCGGCGATGCGTCGGGCGCGCTGAAGGCGTTCCGCGCCTCCTGCGGGAAGATTCTCGCGAAGCGGCCCGCCGAGGCCATGGCCTATGCCGGCACAGCCGCCGACTGGCGCCCGGCCTGTGCCTCGGCAGGCGCGGCGCGCGATGCGCGCGCCTTCTTCGAGAGCAATTTCGTGCCTTACACGATCGGCGAGGGGCTGGTGACCGGTTACTACGAGCCGCTGCTGAACGGCAGCCGCACCCGCCATGGCCGCTATCAGACACCGGTCTATGGCCTTCCGAGCGATCTGATCACCGTCGATCTGGTAGAATTCCGTCCCGACTGGAAAGGCGAGACCATCGCCGGCCGGATCGACGGCCATCGCCTGACGCCCTATCCGTCGCGGGCGCAAATCGATGCCAGGCCGCCGGCCGCGGCGCGCGTGCTGTTCTATGGCGACGACGAGGTCCAGGTCTTCTTCCTGCACATCCAGGGCTCGGGACGGGTGTGGCTGGACGACGGCAGCATCGTCCGCGTCGGCTATGCCGGACAGAACGGCCAGCCCTACACCGCGATCGGCCGGACCTTGATCCACGACTACGGCTTGCCGCGCGAAGGCATGTCGATGCAGGTGATCCGCGCCTGGCTCAAAGCGCATCCGGCCGAGGCCAAGCGGGTGATGGAGAGCGATGCGTCTTTCGTTTTCTTCAAAGAGGATCCCGTCGGCGATACCAGGCTGGGGCCCGAAGGCAGCGAGGGCGTGCCGCTCACGCCCGGCGCCAGCATCGCGGTAGACAATTCGGTCCATCCCTTCGGCACGCCGATCTTCATCGCCGGCGAAGGCATCGCCAATCTCTTCGTCGCGCAGGATACCGGCGGCGCGATCCGCGGCGCGGCGCGCGCCGATATCTTTTTCGGCTTCGGCCCCGGCGCGGAGACGGCCGCCGGCGGCATGAAAGCGCGGCCGCGTTTCTTCGTCTTGCTCCCCAAGAGCGTTACGCCGAAAATCCCGCCATGACCCGGCGCCGGACCACCGACGAAGAACGCGAGCTGTTCAAACAGAGCTTCGCCGAAGCGACGCCGATCGCCGCCTCGGTGCTGAAGCCGCCGCCGAAACGCGACAAACCGGCGACCGCCGGCGAGACGGGGCTCGATGGCCGCACCCAGGAGCGGCTGAAGCGTGGCACGCTCGATCCCGATGCACGGCTCGACCTGCACGGCATGACCGAAGCGGTGGCGCACAATGCCCTGCTGCTGTTCCTGCGTCAGGCCCAGGCGCGGCGCTGCAAGCTGGTGCTGATCGTTACCGGCAAGGGCGCGCGCATGGCCGAGGATGCGCCGTTCGACATGGAGCTGCAGCAGCGCTCGCGCGGCGTGCTCAAATCGGCGGTGCCGCGCTGGCTGAACGAACGCGACTTCGCCGGCCTCGTCGCCAGCACGGCGCCAGCGCACAAGAAGCACGGCGGCGAGGGCGCGCTCTATGTCTATCTGAGAAAGCCGCTCAGATAAGCCCCGCATCCGCCGCGAGCTTGCGCAGCGAAACTTCCGGGCGGGCGCCGTAATGCGAGATCACTTCCGCCGCGGCGAGGCCCGCGAGCTTGCCGCATTCGGCCAAGCCCTTGCCGTGGGTCAGCGCATAGAGGAAGCCGGCGGCGAACTGATCGCCGGCGCCGGTGGTGTCGAGAACGCGCTTGACCGGCCAGGCGTCGACGACGTGGACTTCCGATCCGCGCGCGATGACGCAGCCCTTCTCCGAGCGCGTCAGCGCCGCGGTGCCGTTCCAGCCGCGCGCCGCCTGCAGCACGTCGTCGAAACTGTCGACCTGGAACAGCGCCTTGGCTTCGTCTTCGTTGGCGAAGACGATGTCGAAACTGTCCAGCCGGCGGCGGAACTCGTCGCCATAGCGCCCGATCAGGAACGGATCGGACATCGCGAACGCCACCTTGTTGCCGGCCTCGTGCGCGATCTCCATGGCGCGGATGCAGGCCTCGCGCGCCACCGGCGGATCCCACAGATAGCCTTCGATATAGAGGATGGCAGAGGATGCGATCTCGTCCTCGTTGAGGTCGGCGACCGAGAATTCCCGCGCCGCGCCCAGATAGGTGCTCATGCTGCGCTGCTCGTCCGGCGTCACGGCGACGATGCACATCGCGGTCGAGGGGCCGTCCTGCGCCGGTGCGGTGGTGAAATGCACGCCGGTGTCCTTCATGCTGGCGCGGAAGGCTTCGCCGAGGCGATCCCGCTTGACCTTGCCCTGATAGACACCGCGCCCGCCGAGCGAAGCGAAGCCCGCCATCGTGTTGGCGCCCGAGCCGCCGGCGATCTCGCGCGTGCCCCGCAGCGCGGCATGCAACTGTCCGGCGCGATGCTCGTCGATCAGCGTCATCACGCCCTTGGCGATGGAATGGTCGAGCAGGAACTGCTCGTCGACCGGCGCCAGTACGTCCACGATGGCATTGCCCAGCCCCGTCACATCGAATCTGTGCGCCATTTATGCTTCCTTAGGTTTGGCCTATAACCGGGCCTGAGTTAGAGGACGCCCGGAATGTTCGCAAGCGCCCGCAAGGCGGCGGCCATGCTGTTCGACCGCGACTTCGCCGGCACGCTGTTCTGGACGCTGGTCCTGACGCTCGTCCTCTTCGTCGCGCTGTTCGCCGGCATCGAATACGGCTTGGCGCGCCTGCCCGAGCTCGGTTCGGTCTGGGTCAACCGCTTCCTCGAAGCGGCGACGCCGATCGTCCTGCTGCTGGGAATCTTCTTTCTCGGCGCGCCGGTCGCCGCCATGGTCGGATCGCTGTATCTGGAGCGCATCGCGGCGAAGGTCGATGCGCGCTTCTATCCCAACGATCCGCGCGCCCCCGGTACGCCGCTGCTGACCGGGATCGGCGAAAGCGTCCGGCTGATCGGCTTGGCGTTCGTCATCAACCTGGCGCTGGTGCCGCTGGATGTCGGGGTGCCGGGCGTCGCCGAGTTCGTCACCGTGCTGGCGAATGGCTGGCTGCTCGGGCGCGAGTTCTTCGAACTGGCGTCGCTGCGCCATCTGACGCGCCAGCAGAGCGACGCGCTGCGCCGCCGCCACAGCGGCAAAATCTACGCCGCCGGACTGCTTATCGCATTTTTAACCGCGATTCCGGCGCTCGACCTGATTGCGCCTTTTTTTGGCGCCGCTTTGATGGCACATCTGTTCAAGCGTCTGACCCATCTGGAAGGCAAAGCATGAGAAGTGTGGGCCTGAGAAGGCTGCTCCCCATCGCGCCGCTGTGCGCCTTGCTCGCCGCCTGCGCTGCGCCCGGCGGCGGCAGCGTGCGCCTGCCCGAGGCGCCGCCGCCCGGCGAGCCCGGCGGCACGACAGGACTCACCGAAGCGAGTCTGAAGGGCATATACGGTCAGCCGGCGTTCGTGCGTCACGACGGCACGGCGCAGATCTGGCGCTTCGACGGCGCCGCCTGCAAGGCGTTCTTCTTCCTCTATTCGAAGGACGGCAAGACGGCGGTGTGGCATGTCGA
>CAYXMO010000299.1:0-4272 GCA_964465935.1 uncultured Rhizobium sp. | reverse complement strand
AAATCCAAGCTGGCGGCCGATCTCGCGAACGGCGCCTTGCTGGAGCCGGAAAGCGATCCGGCCTGGAGCTGGTCGGACCCTGCCGTCTTCAAGGCCTGGAAGAACGCGGTCGCCGCCGATCTCGCCGCGCAATTGCTGGCCAAGGCGGACGAGGCGCGCGACGGCAATCCCGGTCTCGCGGCGGCGCTCTATGGGGTCGTGCTCGACAATCGCAGCTGGCTGCGCAGCTCCGATGTGTTCGACGCCTGGTGGCGGATCAATACCGGAACCTCGCTCGCCTTCGTGCTGACGATGCTTGTTCTGGCGGCGGCGCTCACTGGAGTCCTGCTGCTCATGCTGCGCCGCTGGCGCCGGACCTATCGCACCACGTTCGAATCCTATCATCACGACGACCGTGTCCGCGTGCCGGAAGGATAAGGCGTGCTGGCTGTCCCGGTTCTGTTGATCCTGCTGGTTTGCGTGCTGGCCGCGGCGGCCTGGTGGCGCGACGCTGCCGGCCGGCCGCGCGCGGCGCTGATCGTCATGGCCGGCGCGGTGGCGCCGCTTCTGATCGCGACACAGCTGTGGACGGCCGAGGACAATGGCCGGTTCGGCGATCTGCGCCTTTCCGTCATGTCCGTGAAACTGGCGCCCGACGCGATCGACGGCGCCAGCATCGGCGGCGACCGCGCGCACGATTTTTTGCTGGTCAACGATCTGCCGGCGTCGCTCGTCACCCTGCATCGGATATCGGATCGCGAAGTCGGCCTGACCGCCGCGCGTCCGCTGCGCGGCGACTTCGCCGGCGCGGTCGCCTTCGAGGATGCCGAGCCGGGCCTTTGGTCCCGCATCGCCGGCAGCTCTCTGCGCTTCGTCGGCGAACGCGCGGTACGCGAAGGCGAGATGTATTGCCCGCGCGGCTGCGCCGCCGCCTGCCGGGTCCGCCTGCCGGTCGACGGCGACCGGCTGAGCCTGGCGGGCGATGAAGCGGCCGAGTTGCCGCGTCTGGAGACGCGCGGCTCGCTGGTCTCCTGGGGGCCGGCACAGCGCATTTATCCCTTGCGCAACTATGCGCTGGGCAGCGGCGCGTGCGCGGACGCCGGGCCGGGCGACGAGCTGCCGGTCACCGCGTTCCTGTTCCGCCATGGCGGTCTGTTCGCCGGCCGGCTCTACGGGATGTTCCTCGACGGCGCCGGCAATGGCGCGCCGGACGCGGTGCTGACGCGCGGCGGGCCCGCCTTGAAGATCCATCTTTATCGCGTCGACTATACCGCCGGCGGCATCGCCGAGGAGCACGATCGCCCCAGCCGCGTCGTCGAACGGCGCAGCGTCACGGCCCAGCTCACCGCCGACGGCGCGCTTTTGATCGCCTACGACACGCCGGAAGATTTGCAGCTTCCGGCCGGCGCCATTGCCAAGGTGCTCGGCGCCAAACCGGGCGAAGACATCGTCCTGCCGATCGACAACGACCGCAACGCCGGACGGCCCTTCGTCGGCGATTCGACGCTGCAATTCCGCTCGCTCGGCGGCCAGCTGGCGGAGACCGCGCTCGGGCGCCTGTTGCTGCATCCCGACCGCAAGGCCAAGGGGCTGGCGCCGTACTTCACCGTGGTCGGCGCCGGCCAGACCAGGAATGTGCCGTTCGGCGAGCATTTCACGCTCGGCAATTCCTACAGCGCCGAATTCCGCCTGGAGCGCCTGGCGCGCGACGTCGGCGTGCTCGGGCTCGTCGCTTGGCCGTTCCTGGCCCTTGCCGCGGCGGCCGGAATCGCCGCGACCTGGAACGCGCGGCGCACATCGCCGGCGGCCTTCGTTCTCATCACGCTCGCCGAGGTACTGCTTGCTTTCCGCGTCTTGATCGCGATCTCGGGCGCCTATGTCGATGCCGCGGCGGCGCGCGCCGCCATCGTGCCGTCGGCCTTGTTCGCCTGGCTCGCCGTGCCGTTCCTCATCGCCTATGTCGCGGCCCCGCGGCGTTCGTTCCTGGCGACCTTGGCTTATGCGCTGCTGGTCGGAATCTTCGGCGTCGTCGCGATCCGCGAATTCGGCCTGGACAAGACGTCCATGATCGTGGGCGCCTTGGTCGTCTTGGCCGTCATGGCCGACGCCCTGGCGCAGCCGGTCTTGCCGGCCGAGCTGCGCCGCACCTTGTCCCGATGGGCGATGTGGATTCGCAGCTTGGCCTCGGCGCCGATGAATCGCCTGCGGGCGCAAATCTGGTATCCGGCCGGAATCGGCCGTCCGCTCATCGGGCTCGGCCTGCTCATCGCGGCCCGTCTTGCCTTGCTGCTGTTCGGCGTCAAGGAAGGTATCCCGGTTCTCGGCTTCCGCATCGCGTTGAGCACGGTCTATCTGCCGCTCGCGCTCCTCATCCTGACACGGCTTTTGGTGGCGCTGCGCGCCGGCGAAGGCGAGGCACTATGGCGGCCGCTGCTCTGGAGCCTTGCCGTTGCGCTCGTCTTCGCAACCCCCGTCGCGGCGCGCGACACCGGCTTCATCATCTTCGCGATCGGCAGCGCGGTGCTGGGCATCGTCGCGCTGCTTGGCGAATCCAAGCCGCTGCCTTGGATGTGGTCTTGCGGATTGCTGCTCCTGCCGTTCGGGTTTCTTCTGATCTGCTATGTGCTGCTGCATTCGTTCATCGTGGAAAGCGCGCTGGGCTTCGTCGTTTCCGGCGCAGCAGCGCTGCTGGCGATTGTGCTGGCGGTGACGGCCATGCGCTGGAGTTCGCGTCTTGCGCCGCTTGCACAAAGCTTGCCGCTGGCGCTTCTGATCGCCGCCGCGCTGTTGCTGCTGGTTCCGTTCCTGGCGCTGACCGATATGGTCGACGCGGCACTCGTCGCTCTGGGCGCCGCGATCCTGTTCGTCGTGCTGTGGAAACGGCCGGCCACCGCCTGGCTGCTGCCGCCCGCGTTCGCGCTGGCGCTGGCGCTGTCGTTTCAGCTTCCGGTGCTGCCGTCGGCGACCTTCGGCGCCGGCCCGGCGGTGCATGACGAGACGGCGGAACGCGAGCTCGACCGCCAGATGCACAAGACCCAGAACATCCTACGCATCTGGTACAGCGTGCGGCCCGACGACGTCGGCGATTTCGCGACCTCCAGCGCGCAGAATCTCGGCGCCGCGATGGCGCATCTGCACGACTACGGCGCTTGCCCGGACAGCCAATGGCCTGCCTGCCTCGCCGGGCACGGCTATCTCGCGATTCCGCGCCCGACCGTGCTCGCGCCTTATCAGCTCAACGACAACGTCACCGCGATCCATCTGATCGCGCCATTCGGCCGCTTGGGCGCCGCCGCGTTCCTGCTGCTGCTCGGCGCTGCCGCTTTGCTCTACACCCGCAACACGATCGGGACCGGCGCGGCGCCGCCGGCCTATGCCGGGATCGCGGCATTGTGGACGGTCTTCGGCGCCGCGCTGTACATGATCCTGGCTAACCTCGAAGTTCTGCCGTTCACCGGCAAGAACGTCTATTTCCTGGCCGCGAGTTCGGGCAGCGACCTGCTCGAAGGCGCGATCCTGATCGTGATCGCCATGGCGGCGGCGGGGAGGCGGACGTGATGCCGCGTTGGGGACAAGCCGCCATCGGCCTCGCGGTCGCCGCGCCTCTCGCCGTGGTGCTGCTCAGCCCGTCGCGCGACCAGGGCTCTTACGTCTATTCGGCGCGCGGCTACACCAAGCTGATCGAAGACGTATTCATTCCGGAAAACTTCCTGGAATACACCGCCAATTTCGACAGCGACGATCTGCCGATGGTGCGCCTGTCGCCGGAAGCCGCGCGGATCGAGGCGGTGAACCGCTTCGCCGCCAATTCCTATCTGCGCGACGATCTGCGCCGCAACGATGTGTGGGAGCTGAAGGGCGGCCATCTCCACATCAATCCCGACGCCCACAACATCGCGCTGCCGCTGTCGCTGCGGCCGGTGTGGACCGGCAACCTCCTGTTCCACCGCGGCGGCGAGTTGCGGGCCGTGCTCTCCGGGCCGAGCGAAACCACGCTGGTGCCGCTGACCCATCCGCTGGAAGCGGACGACATCGTCACGCGCGATCCTTTCCGCAAGGGTCCGTCGCTCTCCGGCGCGATGCGGCTGGACTTCAACTATGGCGGCGCGGCCGGCGGCGTCGCGCGCGTGTTCCTGCTCGGCGAAGATATGTGGGTGCGCAGCGAAGGCAGCGCCCAGGCCAATCTGTTCGTCGACGGCAAACAGGTGCCGCGCGGCTCCTATCGCCGCCTGCCGCCCGGCGCCGAGCTGCAATTCCAGACCGGCAATCTCAGCACCTTCTATTTCAGCCGCG
>CAYXMO010000298.1:0-4280 GCA_964465935.1 uncultured Rhizobium sp. | reverse complement strand
CGAAGATGATCGACTGCATCGGCGTGCCGCCGATGCCGCCCATGCCCTTGGGCCAAGTGATGCGGGCGTAACCCGCCTTGGCCTTGACCTTCTGCCAGGCCTTGGACGCGGCCATCTCGTTGGCGGCGCCGTTCTCCATGTCTTCCGGATCGATCTGCTTGCGCCCGGCGCGCTTGCTGGCGTTGGCGTCGAGCCAGGCACGCACTTCTTTGCGGAACGCGGCTTCCGCCGGGCTGTCTTCGAAGTCCATGTTGTTTTCTCCCGTGTCTTTTTCGCGTTACGCGTTCGAGGTTTCGAGTTCGGTGACGAGCTTGTCTTTCCAGGCGCGCTGCGGGCCGAGCACGAGGCCGGTCTCCTTGGCGCGCTTGTAATAGAAGTGGCAATCCATCTGCCAGGTGAAGCCGATGCCGCCATGGGTCTGGATGTTCTCCTTCGAGGCGTAGTCGAAGGCTTGCGTCGCAGAAACGCGGGCCGAGGCGGCGGCGAGCGGGATTTCGCGCGCCCCGGTCGAAAGCGCCCAGGCGCCGTAATAGGCGTTGGAGCGGGCGAGCTCGTTGAAGACATACATGTCGGCGAGCTTGTGCTTGATCGCCTGGAACGAAGCGATGGGGCGGCCGAAGGCGTAGCGGTTGAGCGCATAGTCCTTGGCCATGGCGAGGCAGACATCGGCGCCGCCGACCTGCTCGAACGCCATCAGGATGGCGGCACGGTCGAGCACGCGCTGCATGTCGGACCAGCCTTCGCCCGCCTTGCCGAGCGGCTCGCAGGCGGCGTTGTCGAACACGATGTCGGAATGGCCGCGGCTGGCGTCGAGCGTGGTGCAGGTGGTGCGCTTGACCCCGGCGGCCTTGAGATCGACGAGGGCGAGCTGCAGGCCGCGCTCGCCGGCGCCTTCGCTGGTCTGCGCCAGCACAACGGCGTAGTCGGCGATCGGTCCATCGACCACGGCGATCTTCTTGCCGCTGAGCTTGCCGCCCTTGAGCGTGGTCTTGATGTTCTTGGGCAGCACCGCGCCCGGACCTTCGGCGCGCGCGAAGGTGCCGACGATCTCGCCGGCAGCGACCTTGGGCAGATATTTCTTCTTCTGCTCGTCCGAGCCCGCGATCAGCAGCGCCTCGGCGAAGAGGTAGACGGTGGAGGAGAACGGCACCGGCGCCAGGGCGCGGCCCATCTCCTCGGCGATGACGCAGAGTTCGAGATAGCCCAGGCCCAGCCCGCCGAACTCTTCGGGGATCGCGGTGCCGGTCCAGCCCATCTCGGCGATCTGCTTCCACAGCGCCGCGTCGTGATGCGCGGCGCTTTCATAGACGGCGCGCACGGTCTTGGCCGTGCACTTCTCGGACAGGAACTTGTGCGCCTGGTCCTTCAGCATTTTCTGGTCGTCGGAGAAATCGAAGTTCATTGTCTGGTGCGGCTCCCTGCCGATATCGCTGTTAACCGACGATAGAACACGCAAATGGCTCAAAGCGAGTCTGGTGTTTTAACGCCGACTTAATGGGCCTTTGATAGCCTTACCCTGGGTAAACGCGGGTTCACCAATGGCCAAAGCACAGTTTCACAAGAGCCAGCGCGTCTATGTGAAGCCGGTCGGCACCTGGGCGCTGATCGAGCATGTGGTGCCGCATTGGGCCAAGGGCCTCGATGAGCCGATCCGCGTGCATTACGACGTGGGCCTGGGCCGCGAATTCACCGCCGACGAATTGCAGGCCGAGGAGCCGGGCACCGGCGAGAAAAAGCCGGACGGCGATCACTGGCGCGTCGTTCGGGCGCGCAACAAGTGGCAGCCGGCGGAAGACTGCGCCCGCCATCCGGTGCCGGGGACCTATCCGGTGGTGATCACCGGCCAGGCGGAATGGGGCGGCTGGCGCGTGCCGGGCGCCGAATACGATCTCGACCCGCCCAAGGTCGAGCGCCAGGCGCGGATGATCGCCAACGCCCCCAAGCTGATGGCCTTCGCCAGCGGCTTGATCAGCTGGGCGCGGCGTTCCGGCGAGGACATGCCGAGCGCCTTGGTGGAACTGGCGCACGACGCCCAGGACGTGCTGACCGCGATCGACGGCGACAATTAACCCTGTCCCCTAACCCTGTCTGCGGCGTTTGTGGCGCAAGCGTCGCAATCCAAGCATAGTGCTTCCCAAGAGTGGGGAGTGGCTTACCGCCGATGCCGGAACCGCACGCGCCGGGCGACGACGCGCCGACCGTCCATGCCGTGGAGTTCCGCGGCCGTGGGCGGGAGTATTTCCGCATCTGGGTGGTGAACGTCGCGCTCACCGTGCTGAGCCTGGGCATCTACAGCGCCTGGGCCAAGGTGCGCACCCAGCGCTATTTCTACGGCAACACCTATGTCGCCGGGCATTCCTTCGAATACCACGCCAGCGCGGTGCGCATCCTGATCGGCCGCGCCATCGCGGTGGCGCTGTTCGCCGGCTACACGATGAGCGCCATCGTGATCCCGGTGACGATCGGGTTCTGGATCCTGATCCTGGGCGCCGCCCTGCCCTGGCTGGCCAATTCCTCGATCCGCTTCAACGCCCGCAACACCTCGTGGCGCAATGTGCGGTTCAACTTCAACGCCACCTATTTCGAAGCCTTCATCGCCTATGTCGTGTGGTCGGTGGCGGCGCTCGCGCTGTTCTTCCTCATTCCCTATACGCGGCGGGTGCACGATTATTTCTACGTCAACCATCACCGCTTCGGCGGCCGCGCCTTCACCACCCAGTTCACCGCGGGGCGCATCTACGCCATCTACCTGATCGGTTTCGTGCTGATCGTCGGCATATTGGCGTTCCTCGGCGGGAGCATCGCCGCTGTCGTCGTCCTGAACACGCGGCTGCACGACTACACCAAGAACATCCAGATCCCGATCGATCCCGGGCTGTTCCCCATTCTCCTCTCGCTGCTGTTCGGCACCGCGGCGCTGTTCGTGACCAGCTTCGTCGCCACGATGGTGACCAACCTCGCCATCGGCAGCGCGACGCTGGAAGGCGGACATCGGCTGATCTCCCGGGCGTCGCCATGGCGGGTGGGGTGGATCCTGGTGACAAATACGCTCCTGACGCTGCTGACGCTGGGCCTCTACTATCCCTTCGCGCGGGTGCGGCTGGCGCGCTACCGCATGAGCCGCTACGCCCTGGCCGCCAATGGCGACCTCGATGACTTTACCTCCGAGGCGCTGGAGCAGCAGAGCGCCATCGGCCAGGAAATCGCCGGCATCTTCGACTTCGGGTTCGGGCTATGACGGTGCTGGAGGGACGCTATTTCTATCCCAACGCGGCGCGCTTCGTTCCGGCGCGCGCCAGCGTGGTGCCGAGCCGCGTCCTGCAGATCGAAGACGAGCACGGCGAGATATTGGCGCAAGTGCCGGGCAAGCTGATCAAGAGCACGGCGCGGCTGGCCTCGCTGGCGCGGCGCTTCGACCTGCCCGACGGCAGCCGCTTCGACACCGAGGACAATGCCGGCGCCGACGCGCTGCTCTGGGACCTGCGGCGGCGGCGGCGCGGCCGCTTCACAGACCGGCTGGAGCGCGCCTGGCCGGTGGTGCTGCTGTCGCTGATGGTGACGCTGCTCGCCGGCTATTATGTGTTCGTGCAGGTCATCCCGGTCGGCGCCGAATGGCTGGCGAAGGAGACGCTGCCGGCGGTGGCGCATACGATGTCGGAGCAGACGCTGCGCGTGCTCGACCACACTGCGCTGACCGCCACCAAGCTGAAGGCCGAGGACCAGTTCCGCGCCACCAAGCTGTTCATGAAGGTCTCGGCGCATGCGCCGGGCGGCATCGGCGCCTACCGGCTGGTGTTCCGCGCCGGGCGCAAGGGCTGGAGCGGCGCACCGGACGCGTTCGGACCCAACGCCTTCGCCCTGCCCGACGGCACCATCGTGATGACGGACTCGCTGTGGCTGCTGATCAAGAACGACGCCGAGATCGAAGGCGTGTTCGCGCACGAGATGAGCCATGTCGATCACGCGCATGGCCTGCAGCTGGTCTATGAGGCGGCGCTGCTGCCGGCGGCGCTGGCGATCTTCACCGGCGACGTCAGCCAGGTCAGCCAGATGGCGGCCCTGCTGCCGAGCATCATCGCGCAGTCGAGCTATTCGCGCGGCATGGAACAGCAGGCCGACGACGACGGCGCCGCGGTGCTGCGTTCGATGCACGAGAAGCCGTCGCACATGGCCGACCTGCTGGAGCGGCTCGACAAGCAGGTCTGCGGCAAGAACGGCTGTCCGCGCGACTGGCTGGGCGATCATCCCGACACCATGGCGCGGGCGCTCAGGCTGCGGCT
>CAYXMO010000297.1:0-4283 GCA_964465935.1 uncultured Rhizobium sp. | reverse complement strand
ACCGCGTCGGAACCGGGTGATCGCCGCGGTAGTCGTAGAAGCCGCGGCCGGTCTTCTGGCCCAGCCAGCCGGCTTCGACATACTTCACCAGCAGCGGGCAGGGGCGGTATTTGGAATCCGCCAGGCCCTCATACAACACCTGCATGATCGACAGGCAGGTATCGAGCCCGATGAAATCGGCGAGCTGCAGCGGCCCCATCGGATGGTTGGCGCCCAGCCGCATCGAGGTGTCGATCGCCTCGACGTTGCCGACGCCTTCATACAGCGTATAGACCGCCTCGTTGATCATCGGCTGCAGGATGCGGTTGACGATGAAGGCCGGGAAATCCTCGGCATAGGCCGCCGTCTTGCCGGTGCGCCTGACGATCTCCAGCGCCGCTTGGAACGTCGCGTCGTCGGTGGCGATGCCGCGGATCACCTCGACCAGCTGCATCACCGGCACCGGGTTCATGAAATGGATGCCGATGAAGCGCTCCGGCCGGTCGGTCGCGGTCGCGAGCCGCGTCACCGAGATCGAAGACGTGTTGGTCGCCAGCAGCGCCTTGTCGGAGATGCGCGGCGTCAGATCCTGGAAGATCTTCTTCTTGACCGCTTCGTCTTCCGTCGCCGCCTCGATCACGAGGTCGCGGTCCTTCATGTCGTCGAGCGCGGTGGTGGTGCGGATGCGCTTCATCGCCGCTTCGATCTGGTCTTCCTTGATCAGGCCGCGCGCCGCCTGGCGGTGCATGTTCTTGGTGATGCGGTCGAGCGCCTTGGAGAGCTGGTCCTTGTTGATGTCGTCGAGCACCACGTCGTAGCCCGCCAGCGACAGGACATGGGCGATGCCGTTGCCCATCTGGCCCGCGCCGATCACGCCGATGCGTTCAATAGTCATGGCTTTGTCCCCGTCGGCCTAGAGGCCGAGCTTGGTCAACTCTTCTTCCATCTCGGGCACCGCCTTGAACAGGTCGGCGACCAGGCCGAAATCGGCGACCTGGAAAATCGGCGCCTCCTCGTCCTTGTTGATCGCGGCGATGATCTTGGAATCCTTCATGCCCGCCAGGTGCTGGATCGCGCCCGAGATGCCGACCGCGATGTAGAGTTCGGGCGCCACCACCTTGCCGGTCTGGCCGACCTGGTAGTCGTTGGGCACGAAGCCGGCATCGACGGCGGCGCGGCTCGCGCCCACGGCGGCGCCCAGCTTGTCGGCGATCTTGTCGAGCATGTGGAAATTGTCGCCCGACTGCATGCCGCGCCCGCCGGAGATGACGATCTTGGCCGAGGTGAGCTCGGGGCGTTCGGACTTGGAAAGCTCCTCGCCGACGAATTTGGAAATCCCCGGATCGGAGGCGGCGCCGATCTTCTCGACCGCCGCCGAGCCGCCGTCGCCCGCCGCCTTGAAGGTCGTGGTGCGCACGGTGATGATCTTCTTGCCGCTGCCGGCCTGCACCGTGGCGATGGCGTTGCCGGCATAGATCGGGCGCTCGAAGGTGTCTGCGCTAACGACCTTGATGATCTCGCTGATCTGCGCCACGTCCAGCTTGGCGGCGACGCGCGGCAGGTAGTTCTTGCCGTTGGTCGTCGCCGGCGCCAGGACCGCGTCGTACTTGTCCGCCAGCGACAGGATCAGCGTCTCCATCGTTTCGGCGACCATCTTGGCGTAGAGCGCGTCGTCGGCGACCAGCACCTTCTCGACCCCGGCCAGCTTGGCGGCCGCGGCGGCGACGGCATCGCAGCCCTGGCCGGCGACCAGAACATGCACCGGTCCGCCGACCTGGGCGGCGGCGGTCACGGTCTTTGCGGTCGCTTCCTTCAGCGCCGTGTTGTCGTGTTCGGCAATGACCAGCGACGCCATCAGAACGCTCCCGCTTCTCTAAGCTTGCCGACCAGCTCGGCGACGGTCTTGACCTTGATGCCGGCGCTGCGCTTGGGCGGCTCGCTCACCTTCAGCGTCTTGAGCTTGGGCGCGATGTCGACGCCGTAATCGGCCGGCGCCTTCTCGTCGATCGGCTTCTTCTTGGCTTTCATGATGTTGGGCAGCGAGGCATAGCGCGGCTCGTTGAGGCGCAAATCCACGCTCATCACCGCCGGCAGCTTGACTTCGACGGTCTGCAAGCCGCCGTCGATCTCGCGCTCGATCTTGGCGTGATCGGATTCCAGCTCCAGCTTGTGCGCGAAGGTGCCCTGGGCCCAGCCCAAGAGCGCCGCCAGCATCTGGCCGGTCTGGTTGCTGTCGTCGTCGATCGCCTGCTTGCCGGTGATGACCAGCGAAGGCTTCTCGGCGTCGCAAATGGCTTTGAGGATCTTGGCGACCGCCAAGGGTTCCACCTCGGCGTCGGTCTTCACCAGGATGCCGCGGTCGGCGCCCATGGCCAGCGCGGTGCGGATGGTCTCGCTCGCCTGCTGCGGTCCAATGGAGACGGCGATGACTTCCGTCGCCTTGCCCTTCTCCTTCAGGCGCACCGCTTCTTCGACGCTGATCTCGTCGAACGGGTTCATGGACATCTTGACGTTGGCGAGGTCCACGCCGCTCTGGTCCGCCTTGACGCGAACTTTCACGTTGTAGTCGATCACCCGCTTGACGGGCACCAGCACTTTCATGAGCTCGAATTTCCCTGACTGAGCGGTTGGGTTTAGCGTAGGCCGCGCGGGACGCGCGCCGCGTTTCTTTAGGACCGCCCCTCTTTTTGCGGCGCAAAAACTAGGACCGCCCCCGACCCCGTGTCAACGAAGCGTCATTCCGGTTTCGTTGGGGAAACAAGGCCAGCGAATCGCTGGAGAATTTTGGTTGCAGCGCAGCAAAATGGCCAAGACGCGTCATTCCGCCGCAGTCCTCCCCTTCCTCATGGGGAGGGCTAGATATCCCCGAACGCCGTCAGCGCCGCCTCCGCGATCGGGCCGCCCCACTCCTGCACGAAGTGCCCGCCTTCGGGGATCACCAGCGCCGGCGGGCAGCCTTTGATGTTCGCGCGCAGCGCCTCCATCAGCGGCGGCTGAAACACCGGATCGGCGGCGCCATAGGCCATGAAGGCCGGGCCGCTCCAGTCGTTCTGCCAGAAGGCGCGCGCTGCTTTCGACTCCGCGACACCCTCCATGCTTGGATCGGTCATCACCAGCTGCGGGAAGCGCCGCACGCCGGCCTTGTAGCGCTGGTCGGGGAACGGCGCGTCATAGGCCGCTGCTTCGGCGTCGGTCAGGATCGGCGTGCCGCGCTTCATCAGCTGCCCGACTTGCAGGTCCGGCCGCGTCGCCATGAAGCCGCGCCAGTTGTCGAAACCCGCGCCCATCGATTCGCCGGCCGCGATGCCGGTGTTCATCACGATCAGCCGCGCGAAGCGCCCGCGCATACCGGGCGCCACCGGCAGCGTCAGTCCCAGGAGGCCGCCCCAATCCTGCACCACCAGCGTGATGTGGTTGAGATCGAGCCGCTCGATCAGCCGCAGCAGATAATTGCGGTGAAAGTGGAATGTGTAGTCGGCGTCGTTCACCGGCTTGTCGCTGCGTCCGAAGCCGAAGAAATCCGGCGCCACCACGCGCCCGCCGCTCTTGAGGAATGGCGGCATCATCTTGCGATAGAGAAAGCTCCAGCTCGGCTCGCCATGCAGACACAGGAAGGTGTGCCTGGCGTCGCGTGGCCCCTCGTCGACATACGCCGCGCGCAGGCCGGCACAGCCCGGCAGATCGTCGACATAATGCGGCGCATAGGCGAAATCCGCCAGCGCCACGAAGCGCGCCTCCGGCGTGCGCAGGGCTTCCATGGTCACGGCTTGTGCTCCCGGCTCGGCCCGTCCAGCAGGCTGTCGGTCATCGCGCACAGATCGGCCAGCGTGCTCTGGCCGTTGAACATCGGCGTCGCATAGGGATCGGCGGCGAAGATCACGATCTGGTGCCAATAGGCGATGCCGCCATGCTCGTACCACACGTACCAATGCCCGCCGGCCTTACCGCCGCGGATGAAGCGGCTGAACGGCGCCGGATGCAGGACGACATCGGTGGCGTTGAACGGCTCGCCGCGATCCGCCATCGCGCCCGCCAGCTTCAGAAGCGCCGCGCGCACCGGCGCCGGCAGGCCTTTGAGCGAATCCACCCGCGTCCCGCCATGGCGCAGCGTGCAGGTGAGGTTGGGATCGGACGGCGGCGGCGTCTTCGCGCTGGCGCAGGCCGTCAGGCCCAGCAACAGCGCCAGCGCGGTCCGTGCGATCATTTCAGGGTCGCGAGATAGGCGACGACGTCGTCGATCTGCTTGGCGTTGGAGATGCCGCCGAACGCCATCTTGGTGCCCGGCACCAGCCGCGCCGGCGCCG
>CAYXMO010000296.1:0-4286 GCA_964465935.1 uncultured Rhizobium sp. | reverse complement strand
ATCGTGGAAAAGAAACCGGTCACCGGCATCGCCTATAGCCGCGACGAAGCCAAGATCACGCTGATGAAGATTCCGGACCGCCCCGGCATCGCCGCCGCGATCTTCGGCCCTCTGGCGGATGCCGGCGTCAATGTCGACATGATCGTGCAGAACGTCTCGGAAGACGGCAAGCGCACCGACCTCACCTTCACCGTCACCCGCGGCGAGCTCGCCCGCGCCCTGGCGGCGATCGAGAAGAACTCCGACCACATCGGCTATCGCGAACTGCTCCAGGATGCCAACGTCGCCAAGGTCTCGATCATCGGCATCGGCATGCGCGCCCATCCCGGCGTCGCCCAGACCATGTTCCGCACCCTCAGCGAGAAGGGCATCAACATCCAGGTGATCTCGACGTCGGAGATCAAGGTCTCGGTGCTGATCGCCGAGGAATATGTCGAGCTCGCGGTGCGGGCGCTGCATTCGGCGTATGAATTGGACGTGGCGTAGATGACGCGCGCAGGACACCTCTGATGGCCGTCGCGGCGCAGGGCCCGCGTCTGCTGCTGCGCCGGCTGCGCGAGATCATGGCCGAGCAGACCAGCGCCCAGACGCGCCTCGACAAGCTCGTCACCGTGATCGCCACCAACATGGTGGCCGAGGTCTGCTCGATCTATTTGCGCCGCGCCGGCAAGGCGCTCGAACTCTTCGCCACCGAAGGCCTCAACCGCGCCGCCGTGCACAACACGCGGCTGAAGGAAGGCGAGGGCCTGGTCGGCCTCGTCGCCGAGACCGCCGAGCCGGTGAACCTGTCCGACGCGCCGTCCGATCCGCATTTCGCCTACCGCCCCGAAACCGGCGAAGACCCGTTCAAGTCCTTCCTTGGCGTCCCCATCGTGCGCGGCGGCCAGGTGTTCGGCGTCCTCACGGTGCAGAACCGCCAATCGATCCTCTACGCCGAGGAGGAAGTCGAGGCGCTGCAGACCGTCTCGATGGTGCTGGCCGAAGTCGTCGCCCAGGGCGGCCTCTTTAAGATCGAGCTCGACGAGCCCGAACTGCGCGCCGACCGCCCGCGCACCTTCCACGGCGAGGGCCTCTCGGAAGGCGTCGGCGTCGGCCGGGTCGTGCTCCATGAGCCGCGCGTCAAAGTCGAGCGCATGATCGCCGACAATCCGCAGGAAGAGCTGACCCGCCTCGAAGAAGCGATCGGCTCGCTGCGCGACGCGGTTGACGAGATGCTGGAATCCAGCGAGCTCGATCTCACCGGCGAGGGCAGGGAAGTCATCGAAGCCTACCGCCTCTTCGCCCACGACCAGGGTTGGCGAACGCGCATGCGCGACGCCATCCGCACCGGGCTGACCGCCGAAGCCGCGGTCGAGCGCGTCCAGGACGAGATGCGCGTGCGCGTCCAGCGCCTCGACGATCCGGTGCTGCGCGAACGCCTGCACGATCTCGACGATCTCGCCCGCCGCCTGCACCGCCATCTGACCGGCGACGGCGGCGTCGAGGAGCTGCCGCTCAACGCCGTCGTCATCGCCCGCGGCATGGGCCCGGCCGAGCTGCTCGACTACGGCCGCGAGCGCCTCGCCGGCCTGGTGCTCGAAGAAGCCGCCTCCACCAGCCACGTCGCCATCGTCGCGCGCTCCATGGGCCTGCCGCTGATCGGCTCGGTGGAGGGCATTTCCGACTCCGCCCGCGCCGGCGACGGCATCGTGGTCGACGGCGAAAGCGGCGAGCTGCACTTGCGCCCGCAAGCCGAGATCGTCGCCGCTTTCGAAGCCAAGCGCGCCTTGCGCGAGCAGACCCAGGCCCGCTTCGCGGCGCTGCGCGAGCTTCCCGCCGTCACCAAGGACGGCGTGCCGATCCAGCTGATGATGAATGCGGGGCTCAAGCTCGACATGCCGCATCTGGCGGAGTCCGGCGCCGACGGCGTCGGCCTGTTCCGCACCGAGCTGCAGTTCATGATCGGCGAGACCATGCCGCGCCTCGCCGACCAGGTGCAGTTCTACCGCGAGATTCTCGATGCTGCCGGCGACAAGCCCGTCGTGTTCCGCACCCTCGACCTCGGCGGCGACAAGGTGCTGCCTTATGCCCGCTGGGAGCGCGAGGAGAATCCGGCGCTCGGCTGGCGCGCCATCCGCATCGCGCTCGACCGCCCCGCCTTGCTGCGCTACCAGGTCCGCGCCCTGCTGATGGCGGCGGCGCACAAGACGCTGCGCATCCTTCTGCCGATGGTCTCCAACGTCGACGAGTTCAACCGCGCCCGCGCCCTGATCGACCGCGAGACCGAGCGCGCCCGCCTGCTCGGGCTCGACCGCCCGCGCCAGGTCCTGGTCGGCGCCATGTTGGAAGTTCCCTCGCTCGCCTTCATGCTGCCGCAGCTCATGCGCTCGGCCGATTTCGTCTCGATCGGCTCCAACGACCTTCTGTCCTTCGCCTTCGCCGTCGACCGCACCAACCCGCGAGTCGCCAAGCGCTACGACGTGCTCAATCCGGCCGCCCTCACCCTGATCAAGCTGATTATCGACAGCTCCGCCGAGGCCCATGGCGAATTGTCGCTGTGCGGGGAAATGGCGGGCAAGCCGCTCGATGCCATGGCGCTGCTCGGGCTGGGGTTGCGCACCCTCTCGATGCACCCGGCCAATATCGGGCCGATCAAATTGATGATCCGCAGCCTGGATCTGAGCGAAGTCACGCCGTTCATCACCAAGCTGTGCGGCCGTACCGACCACAGCCTTCGGACCCGGATCACCGCCTTTGCGGCGGAACGCGGCATCGCCCTAAAGTAAACGCGGGTAACTTGGTTTCCGTGTTCACTTCTGCTTCAATATGTGGCATTGGGGCTGTCAGCTTAAGAACTCACCGACTGTTGAAGGGAAACCACCATGCGCAGCGTATTGCCCGCCATCCTCGTTCTCGGCCTTGCCGCGGCGTTCTCGACCGCCTCGGCGCAGACCGCGCCGGCCACCGCCCCCACGGCTCCAGCCGCCACCACGACCCCGGCACCGGTCGCGACGCCCGCCCCCACCACCGATGAAGGCGACGTCGTCTCCTGCCGCTACGAGAAATCGACCGGCTCGCTCTTCTCCAAGCGCATCTGCCACACCCAGCGCGAATGGCACCAGATGACGGTCGATTCGCGCGCCCTCATGGACAACATCAACGACCATGACCGCATGAGCAACGGCCTCACCGGCGGCAACTGATCGCTCAAACGTTATCGTGAACCGGTTGATTTGAAGGGCAGGCGGGCCGAAGCTTCGGTCTGCCTGTTCCGTTTTAAGGGGAGTTCGCCATGCGCTATGCCGCCTTGTCCGCCGCCGTGCTCGCGGGCCTTTTGACCACCGCCGCCGTGGCGCAGGATGCTTCCGTTCCGCCCACGCTTCCGGCCAACACCATTTATTCGACCTCGGCGCCGGCCGAAGTAACCAATCCGCCCAACGGCGACGACACCCAGGTCTGCAACTACCAGCGCGAAACCGGCTCGCTCCTGATCACCCGCGTTTGCCGCACCTTGCGGGCCTGGAAAGCGATGCAGGCCGCCTCGCGCGAGTTCATGGATTTCGGCTTCCGCGGCTCGCACCAGTGCCAAAGCACCAGCTGCAACTCCGCTGGCGGTGGCTGAAGCGCCTGATATTTCCGATGTAAACATTCCTCTGCCGTTGCCGGTCCACCGCTAGGCAAACGCTGGGATTTCCGGACGGATTCAAAGAATTGGCTGGCAGGCGTGCGCTGCAGCGGATATCTGTTGCGCGATGACCAAAGTGACACGCCTGACGCTGGACGACGGTGGCAATATCAAGAGCCGCCGCATCCATTTGCGCGAAATTTCGGGCGACAGCGATACGCCGCTGGAGACCGTCGGCCAGGACCTGCGCGCCGCGCGCCTGCGCCGCGGCGACGACCTCGCCACCGTCTCCAAGGCGCTCAAAATCCGCAAAGACCATCTCGAAGCGATCGAGGAAGACCGGCTCGACGCGCTGCCCGGCCGCACCTATGCCGTCGGCTTCGTGCGCTCCTATGCCGACTATCTCGGCCTCGACGTCGGCCAGTGCCTGGAACGCTTCAAGGCCGAGATCGCCGGCCGCTCCGACACCGAGACCATCCAACCCGTCACCGTCATCGACGAGGATGAGAATCGCCGCCTGCCGCAGGGCTGGAAAATCATCGCCGGCGTCGTCGTGCTGCTGATGATCTGGGGCGCCTATTACGTGCTCAGCTCGACCAGCTCGATGATGTCGCAGCCGGTGGCGCCGCCGCCGCCGCAACTCGCGCCCAAGCCGGTCGCCGCGCACACCGCACCGCCGCTG
>CAYXMO010000295.1:0-4314 GCA_964465935.1 uncultured Rhizobium sp. | reverse complement strand
CCGACATTGGGAAACTTGTAGGCGACATCGGCGGGAATCAGGACGGTGAAGGCGTTGTTGGGATAGACGCCGTCGATGTTCCAATAGGTCGGACGCTTCTTGCCGCCGAAATGGTAGCCGTTGAGGACGCCGACGACGGTCGCGTTTTCGCCGGCATGCTGCGCCGCTTCGCCGGTCGTGATCGGATCGGCGGCAGCCGCCGGTCCGGCGGCGAGAGCGGCAAGGACGGCGAAGGCCGCCGCGAGCGTGGTGCGCATGCTGATGCTCCTGGTTGGACGACCGGCTCGATTGTGGCGAAAGTGCCTTGATTTGACGCGCCCAGCAAGGCCGGCGCCGGCTGCGATTGCGGCCATCACACCACAATCGTAAAGCTCTTGTATCGGCGATGCTTCGCAACGATATTTGCGCCGTCGAAGATCGGACCGTGCCGGACATCCTGCCGCGAAAACCCCCACACATCCTTGCGTGAAAGGCGCGCCGCGCTTTGCCGCGCGCCGCCCTTCGCGAAGCACAAGAAAGGTTCACCGCCGTGGACACGTTGCTGCAATTCATCGCGACTTCGAGCACCGCCGTGCTCGCAATCCTGGTCCTCGCGATCGTTTCATTCATCGTCGTCATGCGCTCGCTGCGCAATATCGGCCCGACCGAGGTCGGCCTGGTGCGCAAGCGCTTCGCGCTGCGCAAGCTCGCCTCGAACAACCCGGTCGGCTTCCATGGCGAGGCCGGCTATCAGGCCCGCCTGCTGATGCCTGGCGTCCAGTTCAAGCTGTGGCCGCTCTACGACGTCAGCCGCCATCCGATGGTGCAGATTCCCGCCGGACAGATCGGCGTCGTCATCGCCCAGGTCGGCACCTCGCTGCCGGTCGGCGCCAAGTCCGCCGGCTACAAGCGCGAATTCGGCAATTTCGAGGATCTCGAACGCTTCGTCGAAAACGGCGGCGAGAAGGGTGTGCAGCGTCCGGTGCTGCCGCCCGGCGCGGTGATCCCGATTCATCCCGTCGGCTTCCTCGTCATCACCAAGGATACGGTCTACGGCGTGCCGATCGACGACGCTTATGCGGCGCTGGAGCGCCAGGGCAAGCTGAAGGCCGAGTCCTTCGGCCTCGAACCGGCGCAGCTCGACGTCGTACGGATCGAGCCGCGCTTCTACCAGGACGGCAAGGTCGTCGACATGATCGGCATCGTCACCACCTATGACGGCCCGCCGCTGCCCAAGGGTGCGATCGCCAACCGGATCGGCGATTTCATCGACCTCGACGCGCTGGAGAAGGACGCCGCGACCAAGGACAGCGACCTGGTCGAGGCGATCCTTTCGGTCAAGAACGAGGTCCACAACAACTACCAGGACTTCCAGGCCTTCATCGATCACGGCGGTCGCATCGGCCTGCAGCACGATCCGTTGATGTACGGCGCTTACAACCTCAACCCGTTCCTGGTCTCGGTCGAGATGGTGCCGATGCTGGTGGTCAACCAGGGTGAGGTCGCGGTGCTCAAGGCCTATGTCGGCCTCGCGACCGAAGACACGTCGGGCGCCGATTTCAAGTTCGGCAGCCTGGTGCGCCCCGGCCATCGCGGCATCTGGCAGGAGCCGCTGCGCACCGGCAAATACGCGATCAACCCGCGCTGCTACAGCGCCGAGGTCGTGCCGACCTTCATCCTGACGCTCAACTGGGCCGACGCCAGCTCGACGGCGCACAATCTCGACAAGGGCCTCAAGCAGATCACCGCCAAGTCGAAGGAAGGCTTCATCTTCAACATCGATTTGCAGGTCCAGATCCACGTCCCCGACACCGAGGCGCCGAAGGTGATCTCGATCGTCGGCACCATGCTCAATCTCGTCACCGAGGTGCTGCAGGCCGCGGTCGGCAACCATTTCCGCGACAAGCTGCAATCGATGCCGGCGATCGACTTCATCGAGAAGCGCCAGGACGTGCAGGCCCAGGCCCAGGCGCACATCACCGAGAAGCTCAAGGAGTACCGCGTCGAGACGCGCGGCGTGTACATCCAGGACGTGGTCTTCCCGCAGCAGCTGGTCGAAGTGCTGACGACGCGCGAGATCGCCAACCAGCAGCAGGAGACCTACAAGGCCGAGGAGCGCGCCCAGAGCGAGCGCCTCGAACTCGAACAGTCGCGCGGCAAGGCCGACATGCAGTCGGAGCTGGCGCGCTCGTCGGTCGGCATCGACATCGCCAAGAACAAGGCGCAAGGCGTGCAGGCCGAAGCCGACGGCGAGTCCTATCGCCTGGAAAAGGTCGGCCGCGCCAGCGCGGTGAAGGTCGAAGCCGACGGCCTCGCCGTCGCCAAAGGCCTGGAAGCGCAGCAGCTCGCGGTCGGCCGCGACCAGACGGCGGCGATCAACATCGTCCGCGCCCTGGCCGACGGCGAACAGCGCTTCGTGCCGGAGAACCTGGCGCTGTCGCTGGGCGAAGGCGGCGCTGGCGGAAGCCTGAATTCCCTCGTACCGCTGCTGATGCGCTGGCTGCAGCGTAATGGCGGCGCCAGCGAGCCGACACCGCTCCCGCCGCCGCGTACGAGCTGATGTAATCGGTGTTGTACGAGCCGCGTATTCTGTTCAAGGGACCGGTGACGCTGTCGCAGTTCGCTCCGGCCGTCACCGGCGGTCCGTGGCCCTCAAGTGCGGACTATGACGATATGGTGCAGACATCGTGGCGGCGGCGGGTCGAGTCGGCCGCCGCGCGCGGCCATCACCTCTGGGACGGAACGCACTATCGGCTCACGCATATCGCCGACATCGCGCGCGCCGGTCCGTTGCGCCTGGGCACGGTGTCGTTCCGCTATATTGCGACCTATCGCTTCCTTCATGAGCAGCACCAGAGCTTCAGCCTCGATCCGCTCCACCATATTTCGACGGCCGCTCTGCTGTTGACCGCCGACGGCTTTTATCTGTTCGGCAAGCGCGCCATCAACGGATCGGTCGATCTGATCGGCGGCGGACTTCAGACCGAGGACGGCGAAAGCACACCCGATTTCGAACGCAATATCCGAAAGGAAATCCGCGAGGAAACCGGCATCGTCCCGGCGGACCTCCATGCCATGAATGGTTTGGGCGTCGTGATGTCGACGACCTCCAATATCCTGGTCATTGCCCATGTCGCGACCGCGCTCACCGCGGCGCAGGTGCAGACGATCTTCGCACGGCGCGATGACGACGAAATGGCGGAACTGGTGATGGTGCCGCGTGCAGAAATCTCCGCCTATTTGCGCTCATTGACGGATTACCGGCCGCTGGTCGCCGATCTTCTTTGAGTCTCACTCCGCGGCGTGGCTGCCGCCGACGTAACTGTGCGTGCCTTTGGTGTGGACGCGGTCGGTGGCGAGGATGTCGCCGGGTTTGTGGGCCGGGCCGCTTTGCAGCTTCTCATAGAGCGCCGCGAAGTCCTTGTAAGTTTCGGCGAACAGCGCGTCGAAGCTGTCGATGACGAAATAGCTCTCCTGGAAGTCGTCGATCCGATAGTTCGTCCGCATCACGCGCTCCAGATCGAAGGCGATGCGGTTGGGAGAAGGGCTCTCGACCGCGTAGATCGACTCGCTGCGGCTCGATACGATGCCCGAGCCATAGATGCGCAGGCCGTCCTTGCCGGCGATCAGCCCGAACTCGACCGTGTACCAGTAGAGCCGCGCCAGGTTCTTCAGCGCGTGGAATTCGGTCAGCGCCCGCTGCCCGCCCTTGCCATAGGCCTGCATGTAGTCGGCGAACACCGGATGCGCCAGCATCGGGACGTGGCCGAAGACGTCGTGGAAGATGTCGGGCTCCTCCAGATAGTCGAGCTGGTCGGCACGGCGGATGAAATGCCCGGCCGGGAAGCGGCGGTTGGCGAGATGGCCGAAGAACACCTCGTCCGGCACCAGCCCTGGCACGCTGACGACGCGCCAGCCGGTGAGCTTCTCCAGCCCGTCTGACATCCGCTCCAGGTTCGGGATGCCGCCGGCGTCGAGCTTCAGCTTGGCGAGACCGTCCAGGAATTCCGTGCAGGCCCGCCCCGGCAGGACCTGGACCTGGCGCTCGAACAGGGTCTTCCACACCCCATGCTCGGCGGCGCCATAGCGGTCCCAATGCTGGTCGATGGTGTAGTCGCTCCGGATTTCCGGATGCGTGATTCGCAATTGATCGAGCGTCGCCATGGCCGGAATAGAGAACGCGGAACCCTGGCTGTAAAGCACAGGTCCCACGCGTATTTTTTATTGCGCGCTCTGCGTCCGGCTCGCACCAGTGTTGCGGGGGCAAGGCAAAAATACGCAGCCAATTGCGGTGCTTAGACTGTATGGTCGCGCAACTTTCGCAAAGAGTCGGGC
>CAYXMO010000294.1:0-4318 GCA_964465935.1 uncultured Rhizobium sp. | reverse complement strand
TGGCGAGCTGGCGGTCGATCGTCGCCTGCGCGTCGACGATGGAGCGCTCCACGTCTTCCGCCGTCTCGTCGAGAATGAAGGCGGCTTCTTCCAGGCTGAAGGCCTCGACCGCGGTGAGCAGCAGCGCGGCGCGCTTGTTGGCGTCGAGGGCGCCGAGGCGCGCTTCGGGCGACTTGGCCTTGTCGGTGCTGCGCGGCGTGACTTCGTCGATGCGGCCCGAGGCCGACGACCAGATCGCATGAAAGACATGATAAAGCCCGACGCGGGGCGCGACGCCTTCGACCAGCGTCTGATCGCCGGCCAGGAGCGCCGACAGGGCGGCACGAACATAGGTATCGCCGCTGGCCTGTGAGCCGCACAGCGCGCGCGCGTAGCGGCGCAGATACGGCAGGTGCGGAGCCAGAGTCTGAGACATGCTCATGAAAGGCGCTCTCCTTCGGCAGAACGGGTGTTGTATGCCACTAAAACCCCCGCCATCCCGAAAAGTTCCCTGGTCCGGGAACCTTTGCCGGGGCAAGAACGTTGGCACAAAGGGAAGGGAACAGGTGGGCACGGGAGTCGTTGTAAGGGGCTGAAGTTGCTTTCAAATCAGTCTCTAGCGGAGAATGGCTTTGTCAGGCTTACCCCAACAGCGGGACAGAATCGTGTCCAAGGACCAGAACCCGAACCGGGAGAAGGCGCGTGCGATCCGCGCCCGCCAGCGCGTCATCGGCCGCGAGCTGCGCCGCATCTATGACGGCGTGGCGCAGGAGCCGGTGCCGGACGAATTCCTCGATCTGCTGCGCCAGATGGACGGCAAGAAGGATGTCGATCCGGGAAAGAAGTCGTCATGACCGCCCCGCACCCGATCTCGTCCCACGGCCATCAGCCAACCCAGGACACCGGCGATTTCAAGACCGATCTTCTGGCGCTGGTCCCTTTCCTGCGTGCCTTCGCGCGCTCGCTCTGCGGCAGCCAGGAAGGCGCCGACGATCTGGCGCAGGAAGCGCTGGTCAAGGCTTGGCAATCGCGCGACTCGTTCCTGCCCGGCACCAATCTCAAGGCCTGGCTGTTCACCATCCTGCGCAACCAGTTCTATTCCGACCGCCGCCGCGCCTGGCGTCAGGCGCCCTGGGATCAGGAAGCGGCCGAGAAGATTCCCGGCGGCGGCCAGGACCAGGGCTGGTCGGCGGAATTGTCCGACACGGCGCGGGCGCTGCGCGCCCTGACCGACGAGCAGCGCGAAGCGCTGATCCTGGTCGGTGCCGGCGGATTCTCGTATGAGGACGCCGCCGAAATCTGCAATTGTGCCGTGGGCACGGTGAAGAGCAGGGTGGCGCGGGCGCGCAAGGCGCTTATCGCGATCCTCGATGGCGACGAGGCGTTGCCGCCAGCCGACCGTCCGCCCGAAGGAGAGGCCGCCCGTGACATCATGGCGCAATTGGATCGCCTCGCGCCCGCGAACGGGCCCGACGCCGCCAAGCGCGGACGCAAAGGCTCCGGCGAGTGAGCGCGGCTGGCCGCTGCGCATCACGCTTCTCATCGCGGTAACGCTCGCCCTTCTTCCGATCGCCGTCGTCAGCGTGCTGCAAGGCATCGAACGCGCCCGCATCGACGTGTCGGAGATCCACGACCGTCTGGTGCAGTCGGCACGCGCCGCCGCCGCCGACGAGGAGAATCTGCTGACCTCGGCGGAGCAGCTGGCGCGCGCCCTCGCCAACATCGACGACGTCCGCCATGTCGGCCCCAAATGCAATGCGATCCTGAGCGACGCGCTGATCGGCGTGAAGTATTTTGCGAACTTCGCGCGCCTCGACAGGGCGGGCCTGACCGTCTGTGCCGCCCTGCCGCTCTCCGTCGGCTTGAGCGCCGCCGGCCGCCCCATCTTCAAGCAGGCGCGCAACGCCAAAGGCTTCGTCGTCAGCGGCCAGATGCAGAGCATCGTGCTGCATCGCCCTGTCATCGCCGGCATGCTGCCGCTGCGCGACGCCAAGGGCGGGTTCGACGGCGTGCTCTCGATCGCGCTGGAGCCGCGCTGGCTCGATCTCATGGTGCGGGCGCAGGATTTGCCGCAAGGCGCCGTGGTCTTCATCTACGACCGCGACCGCACCGTGCTGGCATCGAACAATCAAGCGGTCGCGGCGGCGCTGATCGCATCGGCGCGCGGCGGCGCCGAGCCTTTGCCAACCGCCGCCGACCCCAGCGGCGACAAATGGACCATCGCGGCGGCGCCGCTGCGCGACGGCGCCGTCAACGTCGCTTTTGCGATGCGCGAAAGCCATCTCTTTACCTCGACCTATCTGCATGTCGGCGTCGATTTCCTGATGCCGATCCTGATGATCGGGCTGGCCTGGGCCGGCATCTGGTTCGCGACCGAGCGCCAGGTGACGCAGTGGATCGCCTATCTGCGCCGCATCTCGGCCGCCTATCGCAACGGCCATTATTCGATCCGCCCCCAGCTCGACAGCGCTCCGGCTGAGTTCCGCGCCCTAGGCGACGGCATGTCCGACATGGCGGCGGCGATCCAGGACCGCGACCGCAAGCTGCGCGAGGCGCTGACGCAGAAATCGCTGCTGATCCGCGAAATCCATCACCGCGTGAAGAACAATCTGCAGATCGTCATGAGCCTGCTCAGCCTGCAGGCGGGCCAGCTGAAGGACCCGGCGGCGCGCGAGGCCCTGATGCAGTCGCAGGTGCGGATCAACGCGCTCGCCCTGGTGCACCGCATCCTGCACGAGATCGAGGATCAGACCACGATCGACATCAAGCGCCTGGTGCACGAGCTGGCGCAGCAGATCGTCGAGGGCATGCGGGCGGAGAAGATGACGGTCCGGCTCGAGGAAGACATGGTGCGGCGCGAGGTGTCGGGCGACACCGCGGTGCCGCTGGCGCTGTTCGCCGCCGAGGCGCTGACCAACATCTTCAAATACGCCTTCACGCCGGGACAGGACGGCGTCATCCGCATCGAGCTGCTGCCGGCGGACGGCGGCAAGCTCAAGCTGTCGATTGCCGACAACGGCGTCGGCTTCGACGAGGCTACGGCGCAGCGCACCGGCATCGGTTCGCGCCTGATCAAGACCTTCGGCCAGCAGATCGGCGGCGTCTCGTCGCTGCGCTCGGTGCCGGGCCAAGGGACCACAGTGAGCGTCGAATTT
The DNA here is from genome assembly GCA_964465935.1 of uncultured Rhizobium sp. Lineage (GTDB taxonomy): Bacteria > Pseudomonadota > Alphaproteobacteria > Micropepsales > Micropepsaceae > Rhizomicrobium. Next base: position 1,184 of record CAYXMO010000294.1, on the reverse strand, counting down.
CGCGATCCCAAGGGCGAAAACACGCCTTCCGAGGTGGCCGAACGGGCCGATTGAAACACGGGCGCGGCGGGCGCATAACGCGATCCAACGATTTTCAGGAAAGCGATTCATGGCGGATTCCTTCGACGCCGTCGTCATCGGCGGCGGCCCGGGCGGCTACAACGCCGCCATCCGGCTCGGCCAGCTCGGCCTGACGACCGCCTGCATCGACAAGCGCGGCCAATTCGGCGGCACTTGCCTCAATATCGGCTGCATCCCGTCCAAGGCGCTGCTCCACACCAGCGAGTTGTTCGACGAAGCGAAAAACCATTTTCCCAAGCTCGGGATCAAGGGCGCGTTCGATCTCGATCTCGCCGCGATGATGGCGCACAAGACCAAGGTGGTCGGCGAGCTGACCAAGGGCGTAGAATTCCTGCTCAAGAAGGCCAAGTCCGAAGCGATCGTCGGCGAAGCGCGCATCGCCGCGCCGGGCAAGATCGAGGTGAAGGGCAAGGACGGCGCGGTCCGCGCCATCGCGGCGAAGCACATCGTCATCGCCACCGGCTCCGAGGTCGCGGCGCTCCCCGGCGTGACCATCGACGAGGATCGCATCGTGTCCTCCACCGGCGCGCTGGCACTGACCTCGGTGCCGGGGCGCCTGCTGGTCGTCGGCGGCGGCTATATCGGGCTTGAACTCGGCTCGGTGTGGCGGCGCCTCGGCAGCGAGGTAACGGTGGTCGAATTCCTCGACCGCATCACGCCCGGCCTCGACGGCGAAGTGGGCAAGCAGTTCCAGCGCATCCTGACCAAGCAGGGCATGAAGTTCCAGCTCTCGACCAAGGTCGTCGGCGTCGAGAAGAAGGGCGGCGCGCTCGCCGTCACGGTCGAGCCGGCTTCCGGCGGCGACAAGTCGATGATCGAGACCGACATCATGCTCGTTTCCATCGGACGGCGCCCCTTCGTCGACGATCTGGGCCTCGACAAAGTCGGCGTGACGCTCGACGGGCGCGGCCGCGTGGTCACCGACGGGCATTATGCGACGAACGTCGCCGGCATCTGGGCCATCGGCGATTGCCGCGAAGGCGCGATGCTGGCGCACAAGGCCGAGGACGAAGCGGTCGCCTGCGCCGAGCGCATCGCCGGCAAGGCGGGGCATGTGAACTACGACGCGATTCCCGCCGTGGTCTACACCGCGCCGGAAGTCG
>CAYXMO010000293.1:0-4321 GCA_964465935.1 uncultured Rhizobium sp. | reverse complement strand
TCTATGGCGGCTCGTTCCGCCTGTTCGACAAGGTGCGCAAGCGCAGCGCCAATCTGGAATTCAGCTTCGTCGATCTTGCCGACACCAAGGCCGTCGAAGCCGCGATCCGTCCCAACACCAAGATGATCTGGGTCGAGACCCCGACCAATCCGCTGCTGCGCCTCGCCGATCTTTCCGCCATAGCGGCATTGGCGAAGAAGCGCCACATCCTCACCGTCGCCGACAACACCTTCGCCAGCCCCTGGGTACAGCGCCCGCTGGAGCACGGCATCGACATCGTCATGCATTCGACGACCAAATACCTCAACGGCCACTCCGACATCGTCGGCGGCTGTGTCGCCGTCAACAACGCCGAGCTCGCCCAGCGCCTGCGTTTCCTGCACAACGCGGTGGGCGCCATCGCCGGTCCGTTCGACAGCTTCCTCGCCTTGCGCGGCCTCAAGACCCTCGCCCTGCGCATGGAGCGCCACTGCACCAACGCCTTCACCGTCGCCCACTGGCTGGAGAAGCATCCCAAGGTCGAACGGGTGATCTACCCCGGTCTTGAAAGCCATCCGCAGCACAAGCTGGCGCGGCAGCAGATGAACGCCTTCGGCGGCATCGTGACCTTCTTCGTCAAGGGCGGCCTTACGCCGACGACGCGCGTCCTCGAACGCACCCAGTTGTTCACGTTGGCCGAAAGCCTGGGCGGCGTCGAAAGCCTGATCGAGCATCCCGCGATCATGACCCACGCCTCGATCCCGCCCGAGCAACGCGACCGCATCGGCATCTCCGACGCGCTGATCCGCCTGTCGGTCGGCATCGAGGACGCCGACGACCTGATCGCCGATCTGGAACAGGCGCTGGGTTAGGAGAGGGTCACCCCCTCCATCCGCTCCGTCGCCCGCCAGCGCTCCAGCAGCTCGAAGAACTTCAGCGGCCCCGCGCCATACATGTCGGAGAAGAAGCCACCCTTGTTTCCGCTCATGCCCTCGCTGTTGTAGTAGCCCGGCGTGCACTCCATGTAGAAGCGCAGGCCCATGCGCGCCAGGCTGCGCACTTCCTGCACATAAGCTTCCTGCGCTTCGGCCGTCGGCTCCAGCGCCTGCGCACCTTTTTCGCGCGCCTGTGTGACGAGATAGGTCACATGGTTCGCTTGCTCGTTCAGCGCCTGCGGCACGCTGATCGTGATCGCGCCTTGGGTGAATCCTAAGAAGAAGCAGTTGGGGAAGCCGTTGGTCGTCAGCCCGTGCAGCGTGCGCAGGCCCTCGCCCCAATGCTCCGACAGCGTCTTGCCGCCGCGCCCGACGATGTCGTAGCCGGCCCGCCGCGTATACGACGTGCCGACCTCGAACCCGGTCGCGAAGATCAGGCAGTCGAGCGGATACTCCCGCCCGTTCGCGACCACACCGCTCGCCGTCATCCGCTCCACGCCTTTGCCGTGCGTGTCGACCAGCGTGACGTTGGGCCGGTTGTAGGTCGCCAGATACTCGTCGTGGAAACAGGGCCGCTTGCAGAACTGCCGGTACCACGGCTTCAGCGCCGCCGCGGTGTCGGGATCGTTGACGATCGCATCGACCCGCGCCCGCACCTGATTCATCTTGCGATAGTCGGCCAGCGCCATGACCTCGCCGCGCTCCGCGCCGGTCAGCCGCCGCCCCAGCTTGCGCGACATCTCCTTCGCCGCCGTGCCCGTCACGTTGCGGAAGATGTCGGTCCAGCCGTCATGCACCAAATCCTCGTCCTGGTCGCCGCCGGCGACGAGGATGTTGAAGTTCTCCTGCCGCCGCTTCTGCCAGCCCGGCTGCAGCGACGCCGCCCACGCCGGATCGGTCGGCCCGTTGTTGCGCACGTCGACCGAGGAGGGCGTGCGCTGGAAGACGTAAAGCTCCTTCGCCCATTCCCCCAGATGCGGGATCGCCTGTACTGCGGTGGCGCCGGTGCCGATGATGCCGACGCGCTTGTCCTTCAGCCCCGTCAGCCCGCCCGAACTGTCGCCGCCGGTATAGCGATAGTCCCAGCGGCTGGTGTGGAACGTATGGCCCTTGAAATCGGCGATGCCGGGAATGCCGGGCAGCTTCGGCCGGCTCAGCGGTCCGCACGCCATCGCGACATACTGCGCCTTGAACCTGTCGCCGCGGTCGGTCGAGACGATCCAGCGCTTGGCATCCTCATCCCAGCGCAGTTCCGTGATCCTGGTCTGCATCAAGGCGTTGTCGTAGAGCCGGTAGTGCCGCGCGATCGCCTTGGAATGCTCCAATATCTCCGGCGCGAAAGAGTATTTGTGCTTGGGCATGTAGCCCAGCTCTTCGAGCAGCGGCAGATAGCAGTACGACTCCACATCGCACATCGCGCCGGGATAGCGGTTCCAGTACCAGGTGCCGCCGAAATCGCCGGCGCTCTCGACCACGCGGATGCTCTCGAACCCGGCCTCGCGCAGCCGCGCACCCATCAAGAGCCCGCCGAAGCCGCCGCCGATGATCGCGAACCCGACCTCGTCGAACACCGGATCGCGCGTGAGCCCCGGCTCGACGTAAGGATCGTCGACATAGTGGGAGAATTCCGCCTTGACCTCGGTGTACTGCCCGATGCCGTCCTCGCGCAGCCGCTTGTCGCGCTCGGCGAGATATTTGGCGTGCAGCGCATCGGGATCGAAGTCGAGCTCGCCGACAAGCCCCGCGATTTCGGGATTGATGGTCATCGCTTCCTCCCAGATGCCGCCGCCAGTCTGAAGGCGCTGCCGCGGCGGAACAAGTCTGCCCCAAGCCTGGCGTAGCGTAAACTGCACGCCGGTTGACGGTTCCGCGCGCTCCCGTAACCTGCCGTCTTCCTCATCGAGAGAGCACCATGCCCAAGGCCAACGGACGCAAATCCATCTTCATCACCGGCGCCGCCAGCGGCATGGGCCGCGAGACCGCCAAGCTGTTCGCATCCAAAGGCTGGTTCGTCGGCGGCTACGACGTCAACGCCGACGGCCTCAAGACGCTGGAGCAGGAGATCGGCTTCGACAATTGCCGGACCGGCCTGCTCGACGTGACTGAGCGCGCCAAATATGCGCAGGCGCTCGCCCAATTCACCGCCGAGACCGGCGGCACGCTCGATATCCTCTACAACAACGCCGGCATCGGCCGCGGCGGCTTCTTCGCCGACCAGACGTTCGAGGACGTCATGGCGGTGGTGAACATCAATTTCGTCGGCGTCCTGATCGGCATCCACGAAGGCGTCAAATACCTGAAAGCGACGCCGGGCTCGCTCTGCTTTACCACCTCGTCGTCTTCGGCGACCTACGGTATGCCCGGCATCGCGGTCTATTCGGCGACCAAGCACGCCGTGAAGGGCCTCACCGAAGCCCTCGCCGTCGAGTTCAAGATGCTCGGCGTGCGCGCCGCCGACGTGCTGCCCGGCCTGATCGACACGCCGATCCTGCCGCCCGGCGTCGCGGCGAATGCGCCCAAGGAAGGCATGTTCCGCGCCATCCCGCCCGTGGAGGTCGCCAAGGTGGTGTGGGAGGCCTACCACTCCGACAAGCTGCACTGGTACGTGCCGCCGGAGATCTACGAGCTCGACAAGGCCGCGACGCTCACGCCGGAGCAGACGCGCGACGCCATGGCCAACGGCACGTTGTTCGCGCAGCTCAACGCGCAAATCGCCAAGCCATGAGCGAGGATCTCGTCGGCGAGGTCGCGCCCGCGCATCGCTTCGATGAGGGCAAGCTGAAGGCGCATCTGGAAAAGCACATCGCCGGCTTCGGCACGAACCTGCGTGTGCAGCAGATCAAGGGTGGCGCCTCGAACCCGACCTTCAAGCTCACCACGCAAGGACCGGACGGCCCGCTGGCTTACGTCCTGCGCAAGAAGCCGCCGGGCCAACTCCTCGCCAGCGCGCATCAGGTCGACCGCGAATACCGCGTGATGAAGGCGCTCGAGAACACCGGCGTGCCGGTGCCGCGCATGCGCCATCTGGAGCAGGACGATTCCGTCATCGGCACCGCCTTCTATGTGATGGACTTCCTCGAAGGCCGCATCTTCCGCGACGCGACGCTGCCGGGCCTGGCGCCCGCCGAGCGCAGCGCGATCTACGACCAGCTCAACGCCACCCTCGCCAAGCTGCACCAGGTCGATTACGAGGCCGTGGGCCTTGGCGACTTCGGCCGTCCCGGCGGCTATTTCGAGCGTCAGGTCGCGCGCTGGATCAAGCAGTATCGTGGCGCTGAGACCGAAAGCATCCCGGCGATGGAAAAGCTGATCGATATCCTGCCCGGCATGATCCCGGCGGATCAGTCGGTCTCCATCGCCCATGGCGACTACCGGCTCGAGAACGTGATGTTCCACCCGACCGAGCC
>CAYXMO010000292.1:0-4331 GCA_964465935.1 uncultured Rhizobium sp. | reverse complement strand
CTAGGCCGCTCTGGACCAAACGCCGCCCGATTGTCATTCTTGCACGAGCTTGGGAGTGTGCCATGGATAAGCCGGCCGACGATTTGGATCTGTGGCGCGAAGGCGCCCGCGAATTGCTGCCCATGGTCGTGGCGCTGCGCCGCGAGCTGCACAAATTCCCCGAGCTCGGCCTGCATCTCCCCGAAACGACGCGCCGCGCCCGCGAGGCGCTGGCCGGCCTCGACGTCGAGATCGTCGAAGGCACCTCCACGTCGAGCCTGATGGTGACGCTGCGCGGCGCCCAGCAGGGCCCGACCATCGTCCTGCGCGGCGACATGGACGCGCTGCCGATGCCCGAGGATACCGATCTCGAATTCAAATCGCGCAACGAAGGCCGCATGCATGCCTGCGGTCACGATTCGCACACCGCCATGCTGGTCGGCGCCGTGCACCTGCTGCACCGCCACCGCGGCCGCCTCGGCGGCAACGTCAAATTCTTCTTCCAGACCGGCGAGGAAGGCCATGCCGGCGCCCGCCACGCGATCGAGGAAGGCATGCTCGACTTGGCGCCCGCGCCGTCCGCCGCCTTCGCGATCCACATCTCGCCCAACATCCCGACCGGCGTCATCGCCTCGCGTCCCGGCCCCTTGATGGCGGCGACCGACACGATCCATATCGAGATCATGGGCAAGGGCGGCCACGCCTCGCAGCCGCATTACACCCGCGATCCCATTCCCGTCGCCTGCGAGATCGTGACCGCGCTGCAAAGCCTGGTGACGCGCCGGGTCGAGGCCTTCGATCCGGTCGTGCTCTCGATCACCAAGATCGAAGCCGGCACCACCAGCAACGTCGTGCCGGAAAGCGCCCGCCTGCTCGGCACGCTGCGCAGCTTCTCGGAGAAGAGCCGCGCCACCGCCAAGGAAGGCATCGTCCGCATCGCCCAGGGCATCGCCCGCGCCCACGACGTCGAAGCCGCCGTCGACCTGGTCGAGGGCTATCCGGTCACCGTCAACGACGACAAATTCGTCGGCTTCGCGTCGGACGTCGCCAAGGACCTTTTGGGCGAGCGCGGCTTCCTCAAGATGCCGGCGCCGATCATGGGAGCGGAGGATTTCTCCTATGTGCTGCAGCGCATGCCCGGCTGCATGGTCTTCCTCGGCGTCGCGCCGCACGACGTCTCGCACCACCACGCCCATGCCTGCCATTCCAACCGCATGATCATGGACGAGGACGCGATGGCCAACGGCATCGCCCTGCACGCCGCGATCGCCGAGCGCTTTTTGGACCGCGCCGAATAGAGTTTCGCGAAGAAGGGGACTTGCGATGCCGCACGATGCCGCGCTGGAAGCGCACGAACATACCGAGCATGCCGAACACGCGGCGCACGAGCACGATCCCTTCGTCTCGCGGGTGGCGATCACGGTCGCGGTCCTGGCGGTCCTCACCGCCGCCGCCGGCAGCCTTGAAACGATGGAAGGCGAAGGCTCCCTCGCCGCCACCAGCGAGGCGGTGCTGCAGCAGGACCGCGCCACCGACGCGTGGAACGAATTCCAGGCCGACAGCATCAAGAAGCACATCTACGGCATCGCCGCCAAGGGCGCGGCGGTCGGCAGCGCCGACGGCGACTACTACAAGAAGCAGGCCAAGGAGTATGGCGAGACGCAGACCAAGCTGCGCGAAAAAGCCGAAGACAACGAAAAGGATCGCGACCGCCTGCTCGCCGCCAGCGCCCGGCACGAGGAACGCCACCGCTGGCTGACCGGCTCGGCCACGCTGTTCGAGATCGGCATCGCGATGTCGACCGTCGCCATCATCACCCACCGCGCCTGGCTGTGGTACGCGGCGACCGGGTTCGGCGCCGTCGGGCTGGCCCTGCTGGGCGCCGCCTATCTCGGCTGAGCCATTACAATTGTTTTAGGCCGCACCCCGCGCACTCTGCGGCGTTGCGCGCCGGGCGCGTGCGGCGATACATCTGTGGCCGGATCGTTTTGGGGGACCTGACATGACCGGAATGTCGCTCGCGCGCCTGGCGGAAATCCGCCGCGCCCATCCGCTGCGCAACACCTATGCCGAGATCAAGGCCGAGATGGGCAAGCTGGAGAAGGTCGCGGTCTGGATCACCGACCATGTCGGCACCATGACCTTCTTCCTGATTATCCTGATCTGGACGGTGCTCTGGCTGGGCTGGAACTTGCTGGCGCCGCCGGCGCAGCAATTTGATCCGGCGATGGGCTTCGTGTTGTGGCTGTTCATCTCCAACCTGATTCAGATCATGCTGATGCCGCTCTTGATGATCGGGCAGAACATCCAGGGCCGCGCCTCGGAAGCGCGCGCCGAGCACGACCTCGAAGTCAACATCAAGGCCGAAGCCGAGATCGAGACCATCCTGCATCACCTCGAACGCCAGAACGACATCCTCGTGGCGATGCTGGAGAAGCAGGGTATAAAACTCGACGAGGTCTTGAAGGCGAGTCAAACCTGAACGCGTATCGCGGCCTCGTCCTGACTTTGGCTCTCGCGGCCTCCGCGCAAGGCGCCGCGCTGCCGCAGGCCGATTTCGTCCGCTGGGCCCATGCGGCGCCGGCGCGCCTCAAGGAAATCCAGGCCTTCGAGGCCTATCTGCGCCGCCAGGGCGTCTCCGGTATTCTGCCTTTGCCGCAATTGCTGTTGAACGCCAGCTCGTGGCGCGCCTGCAACGTCGCGCCCTACAGCATCGCGCCGCGCGCCCTGTGGCCCAATGTCGTGCCGACCTTGCGCTTCATCCGCAGCCGCATCGTGCCGGCGCTGGGTCCGGTCGCGGCGCTGTCGGGCTACCGCGATCCCGATCTCAACAAATGCTCGGGCGGCGCGCCGCAAAGCGCGCATGCGCTGTACGACGCGCTCGATTTGACGCCACTGCGTTTCAAGGATCGCGACAAGATGATCGCCGCGGTGTGCAAGCTGCATGCACGCTTCGGAGCCAAGGCGCATGTCGGGCTCGGCTTCTACCAGGGCATGCGCTTTCACATCGACACCAACGGCTTTCGCCGCTGGGGCAGCGACTATCACACCGCCACCTCGCCCTGTGTCGCGCTGGAAACCAAAGGTTAGTCGCTCACCCGCGCCGCGCGGTCGCGCCGCGCCTGCAGCGCGATGCCGAACGGGATCGAGGTCAGGTAGATCGCCATGCCGACGGTCAGCGTCGTCCACGGCCAGGTCAGCATGAAGCCGGCGAGCAGGCCGATGAACCCCCACACCAGCAGGCGATGCTGCCGCGCCGGACGCATATATTTGATCGACGGCGTCGGCAGCCGGCTGACCATCAGGCTGGCGGAGATCGCGATCATGGCGCCCGAAATCCAAGGATCGCGCAGGATCGGATGGCTGAACTGGAAATCCAGCAGCATCGGCAGCAGCAGCAATCCCGCGGCGGCCGGCGTCGGCAGGCCGGTGAAATAGGGATTGTGCGCCGACGAGCCTTCGTCGCGCACGCTCTGCACGTTGAAGCGCGCCAGGCGGATGGCGGAGCAGACGCAGAAGATCAGCGCCGCGATCCAGCCGGCATTGCCCATGCGGGTCAGGCTCCACATGTAGATCAGCACGCCCGGCGCCACCCCGAAGCTGACGAGGTCGGCGAGGCTGTCGAGCTGGGCTCCGAACCGCGTGTCGGCGCCCAGGAAGCGCGCGGCGCGGCCGTCCAGCATGTCGAACACCATCGCGAAGATTATGGCGGCGACGGCGGCGTTCCACTCGCTGGCGATGGCGAAACGGATGGCGGTGATGCCGCTGCACAGGCCCAGCAGCGTCAGCACGCTGGGCACGACGCGTCCGACCGAAAGTTCTTCCAGCCGTTCCGCCATGCGGCGCGGATCGATTCTGCGATAAGCCAATGTGCTCTGCCTAGCCTTGAAGTTCCGCCAAGACCGTTTCGCCGGCCCTTGTCACAGAACCGTCTTGTACCACGATCTTAGCGGAAGAAGGCAAATAGACATCTAACCGGCTGCCGAAGCGGATCATGCCATAGCGCTCGCCGCGCCGCGCCGCGCCGCCCTCTTTCAAGTCGCAGACGATGCGCCGTGCAACCAGGCCCGCGATCTGCACCACGGCGATGTCGTCTTGCGGATCGTGCGCGCCAATGGGACGAATCCGCGCCGCCATGCGCTCATTGTGTTCGCTCGCCTTGTCGAACGACGCGTTAAGGAACTTGCCGGGCCGATAGGCGAGCGCCGTGACGGTTCCGCTCACCGGCATGCGGTTCACATGCACGTTGAACACGTCCATGAAGATCGACAGCCGCCGGCGCGGCGCCGGTCCCAGCCCGAGTTCCGGCGGCGGCGGTGCTTCGACGGTCGGCAGCAGCTTGCCGTCGGCCG
>CAYXMO010000291.1:0-4352 GCA_964465935.1 uncultured Rhizobium sp. | reverse complement strand
ACCGAGTTCGGGCGCAAGCGCAAGATCAACCAGTCGTCGTGCAACAAGGACTTCTCCTGCGTCGAGGGCTTCTGCCCCAGCTTCGTCAGCGTGCATGGCGGCTCGCTCAAGACCCGCGCCAAGAACGGCTCGGCCAATGCGGCGTTCGACATGCCGCAGCCGGCGCTGCCCGACGTCGGCAAGGCGCCGTTCAACATCGTGATCGGCGGCATCGGCGGCACCGGCGTGACCTCGATCGGCGCCATCCTGGGCACCGCGGCGCATATGGAAGGCAAGACCGCCGCCACCCTCGACATGATGGGCCTGGCGCAGAAGGGCGGCGCCGTGACCAGCTTCGTGCGCGTCGCCGCTGACAAGGCGCGCATCCACGGGCCGCGCGTGCCGACGGGACAAGCCGACGTGCTGATCGGCTGCGACATCGTGATGTCGGCCAAGCCCGACACCTACGGCTATCTCGACCCCGAGCGCACCGTCTCGGTGATCAATGACGGCCTGACCCCGACGGCGGCTTTCGTCGCCGACAACACCATCGACTACGACATGGCGGCGATGCGGGCCCGCATCGCGCGCGCCTCGCGCCGCCTGGAGAGCATCGACGCCGAGGAGTTGGCGCTGCGCCTGCTCGGCGACACGATCTACGCCAATATGCTGCAGACCGGCTATGCCTATCAGCTCGGCGAGATTCCGATCGGCGAAGAAGCGATCCTCAAGGCCATCGAGATCAACGGCGCCGCGATCAAGGCCAACCAGCGCGCCTTCAAGCTCGGGCGCCTCGCCGCGCACGACCGCGCCGCGATCCTCAAACTGGCCGGCCTCGACAAGCCCGACGCGCCCAAGCCGGCCGCGACTTACGACGAGATCGTCGCCAAGCGGGTGAGCTTCCTCACCGGCTATCAGAACGCCGCCTATGCCGAACGCTATCGCGCCGCCGTAGAGCGCATCCGCAATGTCGAACTGACGCGCACGCCGGGCAAGCATGGCCTCGCCGAAGCGGCGGCGCGGGCGCTGTTCAAGCTGATGGCGTACAAGGACGAGTACGAGGTGGCGCGGCTCTACACAAACGGCGAGTTCCACAAGAAGCTGCATGAGGAGTTCGAGGGCAATTTCACGCTCTCCTTCCATCTGGCGCCGCCGATCTTCTCCAACATCGATTCCAACACCGGCCGGCCGCGCAAGATGGAATTCGGTTCGTACATGATGACGGCGTTCCGGCTGCTCGCGTCCCTCAAAGGCCTGCGCGGCACGGTCTTCGACATCTTCGCGCGCAATCCCGAGCGCAAGCTGGAAGTGAAGATGATCGGCGACTACGAAAAGCTGCTGAGCGAGATCGCGGCGGCGCTGACGCCCGCCAACCACGCCACCGCCGTGGCGCTCGCCGGGGTGGCGCTGGACGTCAAGGGCTATGGCTACATCAAGGACGGCAATTACGAGAAAGCCAAGGCGCGCGAGGAAGCGCTGCTGCGCCGCCTGCATCTGACCGACGCCGAGCGGCTGGCGCCGGTCACGGAGGCCGCGGAATGAACGTCTTCGAGTCTCCCGATTTCGACCACCATGAAGCGGTCGCGTTTTTCGACGACAAGGCGACGGGGCTCAGAGCCATCATCGCGATCCATTCGACGGCGCTGGGCCCGGCCTGCGGCGGCACCCGGATGTATCCCTATCCGTCGTCCGACGCGGCGCTGACCGATGCGCTGCGCCTGGCGCGCGGCATGTCGTACAAGAACGCCATTGCCGACCTGCCGCTGGGCGGCGGCAAGGCGGTGATCATCGGCAATCCGGCGGCCGACAAGTCGGACGCCAAATTCGCCGCCTATGCGCAGGCGATCAACACGCTGGGCGGGCGCTACGTCACGGCGATGGACGTCGGCATCCTGCCGCCCGACATGCCCATCATCGCGCGCGGCACCAAATTCATCGCCGGCTACGACCAGCCGGGCAAGGCCGGCGGCGACAGCGGCCCGGCGACGGCGCTGGGCGTGTTCGCCGGCCTCAAAGCTACGGTCAAGCACCGCCTCGGCGTCGACAGCACCAAGGGCCTCACCGTCGCGATCCAGGGCCTGGGCAAAGTCGGCATGGGCGTGGCCAAACGCCTGCACGCCGAAGGCGCCAGGCTGATCGTCGCCGACACCAACATGAAGGCGGTCGCCGAGGCGGTCGAGACGCTGGGCGCGCTCGCCGCGACGCCGGACCAGATCGTGACCTGCGAGTGCGATGTGCTGTCTCCCAATGCCCTGGGTGCGATCCTGAACGACCAGTCGATCCCGCGCCTGCACGCCCGCGTCGTCGCCGGCGGCGCCAACAACCAACTCGCCCGCGACGTCCATGGCGCGATGCTGCGCGACCGCGACATCCTTTATGCCCCCGATTACGTCATCAATGGCGGCGGCATCATCCGCGTCGCGGCGCAGATCGAGAACTGGAGCGACGCCGAAGTCGAGCGCCGCGTCCTCGGCATCGCCGACACGCTCGCCGCGATCTTCGTCCGCGCCGCCAAGGACGGCGAGCCGACCAGCGTCATCGCCGACCGCATGGCGGAAGAACGCATCGCGCGCGGCAAATCGGCGCCGGCGAAGGCGGCGGAGTAACCGCGCAGGTTGCTCAAACGCGATACGCTGCGTTAACGTCCCGCGAAAGCGGGGCGGTGCATGACGAGCGATGCGATCGGCGAGAGATCGCGGCGGACCTTCTTCGGCCAGCCGCTGGGGCTCGCCTATCTCGCCTTCACCGAGGCGTGGGAGCGGTTCTCCTATTACGGCATGACGGCGCTGTTGGTGCTCTATATGAGCCAGGCGCTGTTCATGCCCGGCCATATCGAGCACGTCGCCGGCTTCGCTTCGTTCCGCGCCGTGCTGGAAGGTGCCTTCGGGCCCATGAGCAGACTGGCGCTGGCGTCGCAGATCTTCGGGCTCTACACCGGTTTCGTCTATCTCACGCCGGTGTTCGGCGGCCTGATCGCCGACCAGCTGATCGGGCGGCGGCGCGCCGTGATGCTGGGCGCGGTCTTGATGAGCGGCGGCCATATTGCGATGGCGTTCGACGCCTCCTTCCTGCTGGCGCTGGCGCTGCTGATCACCGGCTGCGGCTTTCTGAAGGGCAACATCTCCACCCAGGTCGGCGCCCTTTATGCCGAGGACGACGGCGCCGGGCGGACGCGCGGCTTTGCGATCTTCTCCATGGCGATCAATGTCGGCGCCGTGGCGGGGCCGCTGCTGTGCGGTCTGCTGGCGCAGCTTTACGGCTGGCACGCCGGCTTCGGCCTTGCCGGCATCCTGATGCTGTGCGGCCTGGCGACCTACTTGGCCGGCTACCGCACACTGCGCGAGACGACGGCGGCCGCCGGCCGGGCGCGGCCGGCGGCGAAGCTCGAAGCCGGGCAGGGCAGGAGGATCGCGGCGCTGATCGCGGTCATGCTGCTCAGCATCCCGCACTCCATCGCCTATTACCAGAATTCGAACATCGGCCTGGTGTGGATCAACGACCATGTCGATCTCAGCCTATTCGGCCAGCATGTGCCGGTGGCGTGGTTCAATTCCATCGACTCCTTCATCAGCATCGTCGCGGTGCCGCTGCTGTTCGGCCTGTGGCGGCGCCAGGCCGCCGGTCCCGGCGGCGAGCCGGGCGAGATCGCCAAGATCGCCACCGGCGCTTTCCTGGCGGCGGCGGCGAATCTGCTGCTGGTCGCCGGCTGCCTGCTGAGCCGCCATGTTCCGGTCCTGTATCCGGTGATCTACGACGTCATTCTCGGCGTCGCGTTCCTCTACTACTGGCCGACGCTGCTGGCGCTGGTGTCGCGCGCCGCGCCGCCGGCGCTGAAGGCGACGCTGATGGGCGTGGTGTTCCTCACCCTGTTCCTGTCGAACACCACGATCGGCTGGCTCGGCGGCTTCTACGAGCACATGACGCCGGCGGCGTTCTGGGCCTTGCACGCCGGCATCGCGGCGGTGGGCGGCACAGCGGCGCTGCTGCTGCGGCGGCCTTTGGGGCTGCTGCTGCACGCCGGGTAGGATTGCAAATCTTCGCCTCGTTTTGGACGCAGTTCGGGCGCGCTTCGAATCGGGGTGCGCAAAAAGCGTGGGGCTTTGGCTAAAACATCGGCGTGATCCTTCTCGAATAGGTGCAACGCGGGCGCGGAAAATTCCGCGTCCGGCACCGGGCTCGCAATTGTGGGGATATGGGGGAATTGGGGGTTCGACCGACTCGGTTCAAGGGGTGGCCGAAAATTATTCCGTACACGCTCTATCCACGCGGCATTGGGAAAATAACCGCGGGCGGCGCGGAAATTTTCCGTGCGCGGTGTGGATAGAGATGCGATGTGCAGCGCAGCGACGATATTTTGTTGCCGCGCGAAAATA
>CAYXMO010000290.1:0-4354 GCA_964465935.1 uncultured Rhizobium sp. | reverse complement strand
GGCATCTGGCTCTTGATCGGCAGCCTCGCGATCAAGGTCAGCGAGAGCAAGACCGCCAACCGCCAGTTCCTGATCGACCCCAAGGGCCGCATCGCGGCGCGTTACAGCAAGATCCATCTCTTCGACGTCGATCTGCCGTCGGGCGAGAAATACCGCGAGTCCAACACCGTCGCCGGCGGCGACGAGGCGGTGCTTGCCGACACGCCCTGGGGCAAGATCGGGCTCTCGATCTGCTACGACATGCGCTTTCCGCAGCTCTACCGCGCCCTGGCGCAGAAGGGCGCCTTCCTGCTCACCGCGCCGTCGGCCTTCACCGAGACCACCGGCAAGGCGCATTGGCACATCCTGCTGCGCAGCCGCGCGATCGAGAATGGCGCCTATGTCCTGGCCCCGGCGCAGGGCGGCACCCATGCCAATGGGCGCAAGACCTACGGCCATTCGCTGATCGTCGCGCCCTGGGGCGAGATTTTGGCCGAAGGCGGCACCGAGCCCGGCGTGTTCCTTGCCGACATCGATCCGGCTGCTGTCACGGATGCGCGCGGCCGCGTGCCAAACTTGCAGCATGACCGCGCCTTCAAAGGTCCCTGAGCGAACCGCCGCGGCGCTGGGCGTGCGCGCCCATTCCGGCTGGGCCGCCTATTGCGTGCTCGCCGGCAACCCTAAGAAGCCCGACATCCTCGCCCGCGGCCGCATGCAGCTGCGCGATCCGGCGATCGAGGGCTCCAAGCAACCCTTCCATCACGCCGAGCCGATGCCGTTCGCACAGGCGCAGAAATTCATTGCGCGCTGCAGCGCTTCGAGCGCCAGGCTCGCGGCGAACGCCGTCGCGGCTGTCGGCCATCCGGTGACGGCGTGCTGCGTGCTCACCGCGTCGGGCCGGCCACTGCCCGATCTGAAGGGCATCCTCGCCTCGCATTCCGCCATCCACGCCGCCGAAGGCGAGTTCTATCGTGACGCCGTCGCCGCGGCCTGCGCCGCCGCCGGCATCGCCGTGCGCCGCATACGTGAACGCGACATGGAGGCGGAATTGCACAATCTCCCCGTGCCCGCCGCGGCGGCAAAGGTACAATTGGCGGAATTCGGCAAAAAACTCGGAAGCCCGTGGACGGCGGACGAAAAGCTGTCGGCGCTTGGCGCCTGGTTAACGCTGGCCGCCTTGCCTTCGCGCCGCCTCGCGCGCTAAGGGCATTGCGAAATCACAATCCGGCCGCCGTCTTGGGCGTATAAGATGGCGACCTGTCGGAAGGCGAATCCGTGATCGTTTACAATCTTCGTTGCCGCAACAGCCACGAATTCGAAGGCTGGTTCAAGGACTCGGCGGCCTATGAGGCGCAGTCCCAGAGCGGCAAGCTGACCTGTCCGGTGTGCGACAGCCGCAAGGTCGAGAAGGCGATCATGGCGCCGGCGGTTTCGGGCGCCAAGAAGTCGACGGTCACCGCCGCCGAAGCCAAGCAGATGCGCCAGTTCATGACGGGCCTGCGCAAATACGTCCAGGACAACGCCGACTATGTCGGCCCCAACTTCGCCGAGGAAGCGCGCAAGATTCACTACGGCGAGACCGAGCACCGCCACATCTACGGCGAAGCCAGCGTCGAGGAAGCCAAGGAGCTGGTGGAAGAGGGCGTCGACGTCGCCCCGCTTCCACCCGATCTCGACGGCGCGAATTGATCTCAGCCCATCCTCCCCCTGAAAGGGGGAGGTACCGAGCGTAGCGAGGGGGAGGGGGCGGTCTGCCGTCCCGCGACATCCCCCTCCGGCCCTTCGGGCCACCTCCCCCTTTCAGGGGGAGGATTGTTTCTTCACTTCAGCGCCGCCCTGAGCGCATCGGCGCTGCGGTTGCACGACTTGCCCATGAAGATGTCGTCAAACGGCACCGGGCGGTCGTAGTATTCGGCGTTCAGCTCCGCCTTCTGCTCCAGCGTCGAGTCGTTCACCGTCAGTCCGACATAGGCGCCCGCCGCCGCCGCCCAGCCGATGATGTCGCCGTGATAGCTGGCGGCGCCGTCATTGCCGCCGGCCATCAGGATGGCGAGGCCCGCTTCGGTGCCGAGGCGGAAGCGCTCCTGCCGCACCGCCGCCACCGCGCGGTCGGTCATCAGCACCAGGACGATCTGGGCGCTCGAAATGCCAGCCTGCAATCCCAGCGACGGCGAACCCAGCGAATAGAACGCCGGGTAGGTCCAGCTGTTGCCGATCCGGCGCAGCAGCACCGCGTCGCCGCCCTGGCCGCCGATGATGAAGCCGACCTTGACCAGCGACGGCACGATGATGACGCCCTTGGCGTCTTTCAGGATGCTGCGCGGGATGCGGTTCTCGAAGTCGTAGAACACCCGCGTCGCGTCGCCGACCAGCCTGCCGGACTTGCCGGGCGAGCTGTTGAGGGCACAGACCGCCGGCTTGGGCGGCGGCGGCTTGTGATGGGCCTTCTTCTTGGCCAGCGCCGGCGTCACCGCCAATGCCACGGCAGCCAGGGCTGCAAAGCCCAGGGTCGAAATCTTGTTCATGCGAATCCCCTCGTCGAAATCGCGCAAAGCCTAGCCTATCTGCTCGCCACGATCATGTAGTTGACGTCCACATCGGACGACAGGTGCCAGTCCCAGGACAGGGGATCGAATGCCACGCCCTGTGTTTTCAAGGGGTTGAGGCCGGCACCTTCAAGCAGTCTGCGAAGCTCGCCCGGCTCGACGAAGCGGCTCCAGTCATGCGTCCCCGGCGGCAGCCAGCGCAGGATGTACTCCGCCCCGATCTTGGCCAGGGCCAGCGATTTGAGCGTCTTGTTCAGCGTCGCCACGAACATCAGCCCGCCGGGGTTCACCAGCTGGGCGCAGGCCCGCAGATAGGCCTTGAGATCGGCGACGTGCTCGACGACCTCCATGTTGAGGACGACGTCGAACGCCGCGCCTTCGGCTTCCAGCACCTCGGCCGACGCCGCCCGATAGGTCACCGGCAGCCCGCCGGCGGCGGCATGCGCTTTGGCCGTGCCGATGTTCTTCTCCGACGGGTCTACCCCGGTGACTGAAAAGCCCAGCCGGCTCATCGGCTCGCTCAAGAGGCCGCCGCCGCAGCCGATGTCGAGCAGGCTGAGGCCCGCGAAGGGTTTGAGCCCAGCGCGCCCGAAATGCGCCGCCGCGGTGTCGCGGATGAAGGTGAGCCGCACCGGATTGAACTTGTGCAGCGGCGCGAATTTGCCGGCCGGGTCCCACCATTCGGCGGCCATGGCCGAGAACTTGGCGACTTCGGTTTCGTCGATTGTGATATCGGTGATGGTCATAAAGCTCACACTACTCCCTCTCCCCCTCCGGGGGAGAGGGCTGGGGTGAGGGGGTGCCGATGTCCTAACACCGCAGCGGCCGATTATATCGAACCGCTGATACCAAGTATTTCGAACGGCACGCCAAGCTCAACTACCCCCTCACCCTAACCCTCTCCCCCCGCCTCCGTCCAAGGCTTCGGCGCGGCGGGGAGATTCACCTTGGCCGCCGTAGCTTTAGCGAAGGCGGCCGGAGGGGGAGAGGGAATCTTCGTAATTGGCGTTGAGCGCCGAGAACTGTGCATCTATGTAGGCGCTTAACACCCAACGGACCCAGACGCGTATGGCGAAGATTGCGATGAAATTCGGCGGCACCTCGGTGGCCGATCTGGACCGCATCCGCCATGTCGCCTCCCTGGTCAAGAAGGAGCGCGACAAGGGCAACCAGGTCGCGGTCGTGGTCAGCGCCATGGCGGGCGAGACCAACAAGCTCGTCGCCTGGACCAACGACATCGCCCGGGCGCCCGGCTCGAACGCCCCCGCCATCCCCGACCAGCGCGAATACGACGTGATCGTCGCCGCCGGCGAGCAGGTCACCTGCGGCCTCCTGGCGGTGGCGCTTGGCGCCATCGGTATTCCGGCGCGCTCCTGGCTCGGCTGGCAGATTCCGATCCGCACCTCGTCGGTCCACGGTTCGGCCCGCATCGAAGGCGTCGACGGCGACCTGATGAACGAGAGCCTGGCGCGCGGCGAAGTCGCGGTCGTCGCCGGCTTTCAAGGCGTCGCGGCGCATGACCGCATCTCGACGCTGGGCCGCGGCGGCTCGGATACCTCGGCGGTGGCAGTGGCGGCCGGGCTCAAAGCCGACCGCTGCGACATCTACACCGACGTCGACGGCGTCTACACCTGCGACCCGCGCATCGTGCCCAAGGCGCGCCGTCTCGAAAAAGTCTCCTACGAGGAGATGCTCGAACTGGCCTCGCTCGGCGCCAAGGTCGTGCAGACGCGTGCCGCCGAGCTTGCGATGTTGTATCGCGTCCCCACCCGCGTGCTCTCGACCTTCGATCCCGACGCGGGCGGAACGCTTCTGTGCGACGAGGAAGA
>CAYXMO010000289.1:0-4368 GCA_964465935.1 uncultured Rhizobium sp. | reverse complement strand
CACTTACACGTCATCCTGAGGTGCGAGCGCAGCGAGCCTCGAAGGATGCCTGCGCCGAACGTGCGTGCTTCGAGGGCCGCTTCGCGGCCACCTCAGCATGACGAGAGTTGAGTTAGCGATTCGATTTGATCGCAACCGCTCTAATACCCGCCGAAGCCCGGCAGCGGCTGCACGATGCGGCGCAGGAGCCAGAACGGCAGCAGCGTGAGGATCGCACCGGCGATCAGGATGGCGGCGTGGATGCCCATATGCGCGAACCACGGCGTCGCGGTGCCGAGGAAGGCGCCGAGATAGAAGATCGGAGCGAAGATCAGCGCCGCGACGAGCGAGCCGATCAGCGGCGCCGTCCACCAGCGCGGGCCGCGGGCGCCGTCGAAGGCGACGATGCCGAGAAAGCCGGCGACGAAGAAGGCGCCGCCGAAGGCGACGACGTCGCGCAGGCCGGGCACGATCTTCTCGGGCAGGAACATCCGGATCACGTCGCCGCCGAACAAGGCCGCGGCGGCGAGCGCCGCCATCGCCAGCACGATCTGGGCGAAGGCATAGGCCGGGCCGTAGCGCCGGTTGGTCAGATGCACGGCAAGGAAGGCAAGCGGCAGCAGCAGATGGCTGACGGTCAGCCAGCGCCCGGAGCGATCGGCGAAATAGGCAAGCTGCGTGTCCATGTAGAGATACATCGCGGCCAGGGCGGCGCAGAGCGTCAGCACTGGAACGATCATGCGCAGGACGGCGCGCGTCGCGTCGCCCAGCTTGCGCCAGATGCCGACTTCCTGGCCGTAGCCCTGCGAGGACCATGTGGTTTCGGCGGCGCCGCGCAGCCGGTAGGGGCCGTCGTTGATGCCGACAGCCAACCTGGTCGGCACGTCATCCTGCGCCGAGAGGGAACCTGATTCGTACGCCCGCACTTTACCCCGCCCCGTGCCGGCCGTTTATCCACAGGCCTGACACGTTTTGATACACTAGGGCAAAGACGATGCAGGAGCCATGCCTCCCCCATGGGGAAACATGGTAAATTTTAGAGTACCTTAGGGGGAACTCTTAAGCCGGAACTTCGGCTCGGTCAGGCGGCCTTCTTCGCCGCCTTCTTGGCGATGGCGCGCTTCAGGCGCAGCGCCTTGGGCGACAGCACGCTGTCCTTGGCCTTCAAGATGAAGGGGTCCAGCCCGCCGTTCTTGTCCACGGTGCGCAGGGCGTTCATGGAGATCTTCAGGACATAGGAGTTGCCCAGAAGCTCGCTGGCCAGCGAAACTTCCTGCAGATTCGGGCGGTAGATCCGCTTGGTCTTGTTGTTGGCGTGGCTGACATTGTGCCCAACCATCGTGCCTTTTCCGGTCAATTCGCAGCGGCGTGCCATGGCAGTCCCGTATCCAAAAGAGGCGCCCTCATAAGGAAAGGCACAAGGAGCGTCAAGCAGGCCCTGCCGCAAGGCGGGCGATCCGGGATAATACGCCGCATCCACTGTGCAATTTGGGAGGCACGATGAAGAATTTTCGCGCGAAAATCGCTGGGCTGGGGCCCGGCGGCGCCTGGTCGCGGATCATGCTCCCGTTCGACGTGGAGAAGGTGTTCGGCGCCAAGGGGCGCGTCTCGGTCAAGATCGCGCTGGGCCAAGAGGTGTTCCACACCTCGATCTTTCCCAATGGCGACGGCACGCATCATCTGATGTTCAACAAAGCGATGCAGAAGGCGTCCGGCGCGGGAGCGGGCGACACGATCGCGATCGGCATCGAAGCCGATAGGGGCGAGGAGGCCGCAGTCCCTGCCCCGCTCAAGGCGGCCTTGAAGAAGACGGCGGGCGCGGCGGCGAAGTTCAAGGCGCTGACGCCGGCGGGACGGCGCGAGTTCATCACCTGGATCATGAGCGCCAAGCAGGAGGAGACGCGCGTCACGCGTTCCGCGAAAGCGGTGGCGATGGTGATGGACGGGAAGAAACGGTTTTCGAGTTAAAAATAAGCCTGGATTGAATTTCCAAAAAATATTCGTCATCGCCCGCTTCATGCGGGCGACCCAATTTGCTCTTAGGTGAAGGAAAATGGGTTGCCCGGACGAGCCGGGCAATGACGGTTGAGAGAGCGAGCGAAATAAGCTGCTCTAAATCACCGGCCACACCACCAGCACGCCGAACAGCATGGTGACCGTCTTGCGGTCCTCGGACAGCGGCGCGACCAGGAACTCGGAAGCGAGATAGTCCTTGCCCAGCGCGGTGACGCGGCTGGTGAAGCGGAACGGCCGCGCCTCGTCGCACACCAGACGGTACATCATGTTCCAGCGCTTGAGCACAAAGGGCGGCGCGATCTCGTGCAGCATCTTGCCGGTGGCGGCGCCGATCAGCTGCTCGATCCGCGCCCCGGCGAGGCGGATGTGGAACTCCATCTTGCCGTCCTGCTCGCTCCAGTCGAGCAAGCCGACATGCTGGATGAAGTCGCGCATCCCGGACGGCGAGATGTCGGCGCGCGACGGCATCGCCCGCCCGCCGCAGGCCGCCTGCCAATAGGCATAGCCCTTGATCGTTTCCGGCCGGGTGAAGGCGAGCGTGCGATCGACCTGGATCGGCGGAAGCTGAGGCTCGGAAGGCGCATCGGGCATGCTGGATCGCCGGACAGAATCGCTGCCGCGAAATCTACGCCGGACGCGTCAGCCCCGAAAGGATCGGATCAAATCGCGCGCCGCCGTATAGGGCAGCGCGCTGCCGTCCGCGACCTCGCTTTCCAGCGCCGTGGCGCGGCCGGCGAGTCCGGAATCGGAGAGGATCGCTTCGCTCAGCACCGTCTGCACTTCGCTCCAGAACCAGCGCCGCGCCTGTTCGGCGCGCAGGCGCGCGAGCCGGCGGTCGGCGCGCAGCGCGGCATGGATCGCCGCCATCTCGTCCCACGCTTGCGCGATGCCTTTGCCTTCGACGGAGGAAACCTGCAGCACCTTGGGCGACAATCCCTGGTGCTTGGGACGCATCAGGTGCAACGCGGCGTGGTAGTCGGCGGCGGCGCGATTGGCGGCGGCCATGAGATCGCCGTCGGATTTGGTGACGATGAGCAGATCGGCCAACTCCATCACGCCACGCTTGATGCCTTGCAGATCGTCGCCGCCGCCGGGCGAGGCGAGCAGCACAAAGAGATCGGTCATGTCGGCGACTGCGGTTTCGGACTGGCCGACGCCGACGGTCTCGACCAGCACGACATCGAAGCCCGCAGCCTCGGCCAGCAGCATGGACTCGCGGGTGCGGCGCGCGACGCCGCCCAGCGTGGTGCCGGCGGGCGATGGGCGGATATAGGCGTTGGGATCGCGCGCCAATTTCTCCATCCGCGTCTTGTCGCCGAGGATCGAGCCGCCGGAACGGCGCGACGAAGGATCGATGGCGAACACCGCGACCCTGTTGCCCTGCCCGGTCAGGTGCTGGCCGAAGGCTTCGATGAAGGTCGACTTGCCGACCCCCGGCGCGCCCGAGATGCCGATGCGCACGGCGCCGCCGCTGCGCGGCAGCAACTGGCTGAGCAACATCTCCGCCTGTTCCTGATCGGCGGCGCGCGTGGACTCGACGAGCGTGATGGCGCGCGCCAGCGCCCGGCGGTCGCCGGAGATGACCGCGGCGGACAGGCCGGCGGCGGCGTTAACCGCGACGATGCTTGAATCGGGAGAACCGGCCATAATTGGACCATAGTGGTTTTGGAGCGTCCGCGCCGCTATTTTGGCTCACCCACCGGAGACTGGAACGATGAAAATTCGTCACGCCCTCTTTGCGCTTCTGGCGATCGTGCCGCAAGCGGCGCTCGCCGCCGGCGGCGCGGGCTCGGAGACGCCGTCGCAGCCGGCCTCGACCATCCAGATGGAGATGACGCTCTATGCCGGCGGCGTGACGCTGGGCAAGGTCGATCTCAACACCACGATCCGCGGCGATCAGTATCACTCGGTGTCGAGCCTGCAGACCGGCGGCGTGGTCAACGCCTTCTGGCAGTCGGTGATCCAGGCGACCGCCAACGGCACGGTGGCGCCGAAGAATTTCCATCCCGGCCTCTACGATTCCTTCTACACCGGGCGTTCCGACAAGAAGCAGGAAGTCTCGCTCACCTATGACGCCAACGGTCCCGTGCGGCTGTTCGCCGATCCGCCCTATTCGACGACCGGCTACGAAGTGCCGCCCGATCAGCAGAAGGGGACGTTCGATCCCTTGAGCACGATGACCTATCTGGTCTCCGGCTTCGGCACCGACGCGGCCAATCCTTGCGGCATCGTGCTGCCGGTGTTCGACGGCCGGCGCCGCTACAACATCGAGGTCAGCAAGGTCAAAGAGACGGCGGTGTCGATGGACAACGGCCTCTACAAGGGCAAGGCCCTGCTCTGCCAGATCAAGTACCGCCAGATCGCCGGCTTCAA
>CAYXMO010000288.1:0-4412 GCA_964465935.1 uncultured Rhizobium sp. | reverse complement strand
CGGTGATGCAAGAGCGTCGTCGCCGACAGGAACATCACCAGCGCGGCGATGACGAGGCCGGCGATGCGCGCCACGGGGAAGAACAGGCAGATCGCCGCCAGCAGCAGGAGCGAGCCCGTTACCTCGCGGAAGCCGCGCGGATAGCGCCAGCGGGCGTAGAGTTCGCGCAGGGGTTTGAGACCGAGCAGGTGCCAGGCGCCGACCACCGCGAACAGCGCGGACAAGGTCCACACGAAAATCGAGGGCGAGATCAGCACGGCAGTAAGCTCCAAAGGTCAGTCACAGATCGTGTGCGACGGAACCATCTTCAAGTGCGATGGCGGCGGCACTGTGTTGCGCAACGCGCAAATCCCTTCGGGATTAGGGCATTGTTGCGAGCGATTGTGGCCTGTGCCTTTTTTTCGCCTTGAAGCGGCGCGCGGAGCAGGGTTGGTGTGGCGGCTGCTCCGCGCGCCGCCAAAATGAGTTGGGCCGAAGGCGGCGGGGAGGGGGGAACCGCGGCGCTTCGGCCCAACATCGGGACGGTAGGCTCCGTCCTTGTACGATACCAAAGTAGGTCTATGCCGCCCCCGCAGAAGGGGCCCTATAGAAACGCAGGGTTTCGCAAATTGATCCTTGCCCACGTATGGTGCGCGGCAGCGGCAGGGACGGTATGGCAGAGAGCACAACCCCGACCAGACTCCAGCGCCCGGCCGACCGGGGGCGCGATCACGTGCGCGGCGGCGATGCCAAGAACCCCGTCGAGGTCGTGGTCTATGGCGACTATCTGTGCCCCTATTGCCGGCGGCTGCGCGTCATCATCGCGCGCCTCAGACGCTCGCTGGGCGAGCGGCTGGCCTATGTCTATCGCCACTATCCGAACGAGCGGGCCCATCCCGGCGCGCATTTCGCGTCGCTCGCGGCCGAAGCGGCGGCACGGCAGGACCGCTTCTGGGAGATGCACGATGCGCTCTACGAAGCCGAGCCGCCGCTCAAGCCCGACGCCATCCGCGTCCTGGCGCGGCGCCTCGGCCTGGACATGGAGCGCTTCGAACGCGACCTCGCGGACGAGAGCCTGATCGCGCGGGTCGATGAAGACCTGGAGGAAGGCAAGCGCAACGGCGTCACCGGCACGCCGTCCTTCTTCATCGACGGGCTGCGCTATGACGGGGCGTGGGACTATCACTCGATGCTGGAGGAGCTGCAGCGGCCGGTGGCGGCGCAGCTGCAGCGCTCGGCGCGCAGCTTCGCGGCGCTGCCGGCATCGGGCGGCCTGGTGCTGCTGTTGGCGGCGGCGCTGGCGCTGCTGTGCGCCAACAGCGGATTGGCGAACGCGTATCACGCGGTGATGACGGCGCCGTTCGGCATCGGCACGCCGGGCAGCGTGATGTCGATGACGGTGGGCGAGTGGTTCTCCGAGGG
Source organism: uncultured Rhizobium sp. (assembly GCA_964465935.1). Taxonomy (GTDB): domain Bacteria; phylum Pseudomonadota; class Alphaproteobacteria; order Micropepsales; family Micropepsaceae; genus Rhizomicrobium. The sequence goes on along the minus strand of CAYXMO010000288.1, from coordinate 3,011 downwards.
CTTGCTGGCGTTCTTCTTCCTTCTGGTCGGGCTGGAGATACGGCGCGAGATGACGAGCGGCTCGCTGACCGATTTGCGCGCCGCGGCGCTTCCGGTTCTGTGCGCGGTGGGCGGGGTGCTGGCGCCGGCCGCGATCTATCTCGCGCTCAACCCCGGACCGGCGGCGGCGGGATGGTCGGTGCCGACCGCGACCGACATCGCGTTTGCCTTGGGCGTGCTGGCGCTCCTGGGCTCGCGGGTGCCGGCGGGCTTGCGCGTGTTCGTGGCGGCGCTGGCGGTGGTCGACGACATCCTGTCGGTGCTGACGCTGGCGATCTTCTATCCGCGCGCCTTCGAGATCGGCTGGCTGGCGGCGAGCCTCATCGGCATCGCGGCGCTGGCGGCGCTCAACCGCTTCCGCGTCTATGCGGTGTGGCCCTATGCGGTGGCCGCGGTGGCGCTGTGGGTGGCGCTGCACGGCGCAGGCGTGCATGGCGCGCTGGCGGGGATTTTCCTCGCCGGCTTCCTGCCGACGCGGCCGGCGCCGGCGGCGGCGCCGCTGCTGGCGCAAGCCGCCACTGCGCTGTCGGCGCTGGAGCATGCCGAGTCGGAAGCGCGCGAGAGCGGCGGCGACATCAATATCGCCGAAGAACCGGTGTGGGACTGGGCCAGCCGCAACCTGTCGGCCGCCAGCGAGCGGCTGCTGTCGCCGGCCGACCGCATCGAGCGCGCGGTGGCGCCGTGGAGCGCCTATTTCATCCTGCCGCTGTTCGCGTTCTCGGCGACGGGCGTGGGACTTGCCGTCGATCTGTCGCAGCCCGATGCCGGACGGGTGCTGGCGGGCGTGATCCTGGGCCTGGTGCTGGGCAAGCCGCTGGGCGTGCTGATCGCCGCCTTCGCGACGGTGCAGACGCGGATCGCGCGGATGCCGGGCGACGTGACCCTGCGCGGCTTCATCGGCGCGGCGTGCCTGTGCGGCATCGGCGACACCGTGGCGCTGCTGATGGCGGACCAGGCGTTTCCGCACGGCGCGGACTCGGCGGTCGCCAAGATCGGCGTGCTGACAGGCTCGGTGCTGGCGGCGGCGCTCGGCGCGGCGATCATCGGCGTCAAGCCGCCAGCGCGGGTGCAGACCGATGCGGCTTAGTCATTTGGAGGAAACGCTATGAACGACAAACGCGAATTCGACGTCATCGTGTTCGGCTCGACCGGCTATACCGGGCGGCTGGTGGCCGAGCATCTGTACCGCAATTACGGCGTCGGCGGCCCCACCGCCTGGGCGATGGCGGGGCGCAGCGAAGCCAAGCTGGCGGCGGTGGCGAGCGAGATCCGCATACCCAAAGCCTTGCCCTTCGTCGTCGCGGACGCGGACGACGCCACGTCGCTCGAAGCCATGGCGGCGCGGGCACGCGTGGTGATCTCGACGGCGGGGCCCTATCAGCTCTACGGCTCGGGCCTGGTCGCGGCCTGCGCCAAGACCGGCACCGACTATGTCGACCTCACCGGCGAGTCGCATTGGATCGCGCAGATGATGGCGGCGCATGAGGCGGCGGCGAAGGCGAGCGGGGCGCGGCTGGTGTTCTCCTGTGGCTTCGACTCGATCCCGTTCGACCTCGGCGTCTATTTTGCGCAGGAAGAAGCCAAGGCGCGGTTCGGCGCCTATGCGCCCCGGGTGCGCGGGCGGATTCGCGGCATGCAGGGCGGGCTCTCCGGCGGGACGCTAGCGAGCGGCCAGGCGACGATGGCGGCGATGCAGAAGGACCCGGGACTGATGGCGGTGCTGGGCAATCCCTTCGCGCTGACGCCGGGCTTCACCGGCGCGGCGCAGCCGGACGGCAACACGCCTTATGAAGACACAGTCGCGGGCAGCTGGGTGGGGCCGTTCATGATGGCCGGCATCAACACCAAGGCGGTGCATCGCACGAATTTCCTGCTCGGCCATCCCTGGGGCGCCGATTTCCAATACGACGAGATGCAGATGCTGGACGGCCCGCCGAAGCCCGGCGCCGGTCCCGGCTTCAGCATGGACGCCTCGCTCAAGCCCGGCGAAGGTCCGAGCAAAGAGGAGCGCGAGGCCGGCTGGTACGACATCGTGTTCATCGCGCAGATGAAAGACGGCCGCACCGCGCGCATCGCGGTGAAGGGCGACCGCGACCCCGGCTACGGCTCGACCTCGAAAATCCTCGCCGAGTCGGCGCTGGCGCTGCTGGCGGTGCCGCGCGAGACGGCGCCGGGCGGCTGCTGGAGCCCGGCGGCGGCGATGGCGCCGGCGCTGCTCGAACGGCTGCCGGGCCGGGCGGGGCTGAGGTTCACGGTGGAGGGGTAGCGGACCCGCTCACGTGAACACGAAATCGCCGCTGTTGAGCTGCGCCGGCAGGACGCCGTGCAGGACGATCTTGTCCGACGCGTCGAAGGTGATCACCGTGTCGCCGCCGGACGTGGTCATCAGGCCCTGCAGCGCCGCGTAGTTCGTGACGCCCATGGCGTGAAGCTCGACGATGTCGTTGCCGCCATTACCCGGCGCGAAGTCCATGATCGTGTCGACGCCATTGGCGGAGGTGAAGACGAAGCGGTCTTCGCCGCCGGCGCCGGTCAGCGTGTCGTTGCCATGGCCGCCGGTGATGACGTTGTCGCCGCCATTGCCGGTGCCCGTGAAATTGCCGGCGCCGGTATAGGTCAGGTTCTCGACATTCGCCGCCAGGGTGAAGCTGCCCAGATTGGTCTGGACCTGGTCGGTGCCTTCGCCGGCGAACTCGATGATCGAATCGCCCACCGACTCGACGGCGTAGATGTCGTTGCCGGCGCCGCCCTGCAGCGTATCGGCCTTGCCGGCGCCGCCGATCAGCGTGTCGTCGCCGCCGCCGCCGATCAGATAGTCCGCGCCGCTGCCGCCGATGATGGTGTTGGCGCCGGCATTGCCGGCACCGGTGAAATTGCCGGCGCCGGTGTAGATCAATTTCTCGATATTGGCGGAGAGCGTGAAGGCGGCGAGATTGGTCTGCACCTGGTCGTTGCCCTCGCCGGCGGCTTCG
>CAYXMO010000287.1:0-4416 GCA_964465935.1 uncultured Rhizobium sp. | reverse complement strand
AAGTTTCCGTGGCGATCCACCGCATGCAATTGCCGCACATGCCGCCCCTCATCGCCCGCCAGCGCCGATTCGATGGCGAGCTTCGGCGTCAGCCCGCGCGCCAAGCCGTCGAGCACCACCGGCGCCAGATAGCGGTTGGTCAGCGATTGCGTGCCCACGGCGCCGACGCCGCTGCGCACGAAGGGCACGAACGATCCGCTGGCGAAGGCCTTGGTCGCGACCGCGGCGCCGAACGCACCGGTGGCTTTGTCGTAGGCGACGATGGACCACGTCATGCCGCGGCGGCCTCATGCAAGCCGCGCGCTTTCGCTTCGGCAGCGGAGAAATAGACCACGCCGTCGCCCCAATCATGCGTCACGACGCCCGCCGGCGGCTTGGCGCCTTCGCCGCAGAGGAATTCCAGCTCCTTGCCCGTCAGGATGCCCCAGCGTTCGAACGCTTGCGCCGGTGTCGGATCGGGGCGCGGATCGGCGGTGGCGCCGGGCAAGGCGGCGTCCAATCCCGCGACGTACTCCTCATAAGGCACCCAGCCCGCGACCGTGTGATCGCCGCCGGGGCCGCGAAAGATCAGTGTCGGCAAGGCATAGCGGTCGTAGCCTTCGGAATGCTTCAGCTCGCCGTTCATCGGGCTGTCATGCTTGAGGTTGCGCACATAGTCGTTGGGCTCGCGCGTCTCGCGCCAATCGGCTCGATAGGCGGCTTCGACCTCGGGCAGCATCTGATCGGCGCGCCAGCGTGCATGATCCAGGCCCACCACGCCGGCGGTCGCGGCATCGAACTCGTCCGGTGTCTGCGGTCCCAGCCCAAAGACGAAGATCTGTTCGCGAAAACGCCGCAGCACCGCGTGCGCGACGTCCAGCCCCTGGCGCTCCGCCGCCTTCACCGCGCGTCCGGCTGGATCGGTCGATTGCAGCATGATCCGCATTGGGTTGGGGTAGGGCATGCCGGTCAGCTTCCACACCCGCCGCCAATAGGCGCGCATCGGCTCGGCGGCGCTGACGCGGTCCCAGCTCTCCTTGCCGGCCGCGGCATTGCCCACGAGGCCGCCCATCACCTTGCGCCAGGTCATATGGTGGCCGTGCCGCCAGTCGAGCCGGCGCAGCAAGGGCTCCGCCCCCCAGGCGGTGGAGCACACGCAATCGGTATATTCGACGACTTCGACGCAATCCATGGCGGCGGCTCCCTGAAGGCCGCCCAGCGTCCGTCGCGGCGTGCCGCTTGGCAAGGCCCTTCAGGGCGCGACCGCATATTGGCTCGGATGCATGACATAGGTGTCGAGCTCGGTCAGCAGCGCCGTCCACGCCGCATCGATCTCGCCGGTCCACTCGGTGCCCAGCACGTCGCGGATCGTCGCCGCCACGATGGCGAAAAAGGTGCGGAACACGTCCGCCGGCACGGCATATTCGGTGTGGACGACGACGGAGGCGCGGATCAGGTGCTCGGCATATTTGCGCTCGCCCACGAAATCCAGGATCGCCTCGAAGGCCCGCGCCAGCATTTCGCCTTTGATCGCGCCGTTCTTGTCGCGCCAGAACAGCGCCTCCATCTCGGGATGCGCCGCGAACAGGCGGGCATAGACCAGCGCCGTCAGGTCGCCGGCGCGCTCCGCCGCCAGTTCCAGGCTTGTCTCGACCGGATGGATCGTCATCTCGCCCCGCTCAGCGCCGGATGCCGTAAGCCGCCAGCTGCATCTCGATGCGCATGTCGAGGCGCTTGGCGTCGTCGATGTCGGCCTCGCCGTCTTCCGTCTTGCCGAGCTTGATCTTGGTCATGCCGCGCATGAACAGCGTGCCGGCGTGATTGGGCCGCGCGTGCAGCGACATCTCGTAGTCCTTCAGCGCATCGCCATAGCGGCCCATGCGGTAGTAGACGAGACCGCGGACATTGTGGGCGCTGGCGTTGAATCCGTCGCGCTGAATGGCGCGCTGGCAGTCGGCAAGGGCGGCGTCGAGCCGCACATTTGCGATGGCGCGGGCGCGGCAGGCGTTGATCAGCGTCGCCACGTCGTCGGGCTGGAGCAGCAGCGCCGCGTCGTAGTCGTCGGCGGCGTTGTCGAACGCATTGCGCGCGAAATTGAGGTCGCCGCGCCGCAAATACGCCCAGCGGATGTCGATGCCCTGGCCGTCGCGGATCACCGCATCGCAGGCGGAGATCGCCTCGCGGACCGTGCCGCTCTTGCAGGTCTCGATGTCGGTCGCGGCCAGCGCGGGGGCGGCGCCGAACGCGAACGCCACGAAAGCAAACACCAGAACGCGCGCCATGGACCGCTCTCTGCTTGGGGCAGCGGCCACGCTAGCACGCAGCCGCGGCGCTGGAACCATGCGCAGGCGCCAAACCTTGCCGGCTGGCCCGCGCCCGCTAGAGTGGCGCAAAGCTCTTGGGGAGATCGGCATGAACGGCGCGGAAAGCCTGGTGCGCAGCCTGGTCGGCTCGGGCGTCGAGGTCTGTTTCTCCAATCCCGGCACTTCGGAGATGCATTTCGTCGCTGCCCTCGACCGCGTGCCAGGCATGCGTGCCGTGCTCGGCCTGTTCGAAGGCGCCGTTACCGGCATGGCCGACGGCTATGGCCGCATGGCGGAGAAGCCTGCCTGCACGCTGCTGCATCTGGGGCCCGGTCTCGCCAACGGTCTCGCCAATCTGCACAACGCGCGCCGCGCCGCGACGCCGATCGTCAACATCGTCGGCGACCACGCCACCTATCACGCGCAATACGACGCGCCGCTGGCCTCCGACATCGTCGGCTTCGCGCGCCCGGTGTCGGCCTGGGTGCATTCTTCGCCCAGCGCGCTGACCGTCGCCGCCGACGGCGCCCGCGCCGTGCACGCCGCGCTTCAGCCGCCCGGGCAGATCGCGACGCTCATCCTGCCCGCCGACACCGCCTGGAACGACGCCGAAGGCGAAGCGCCGGCGCTGCCACGCCCACAGCCGGCCTCTGTCAGCGACGAGGCGATCACGCGATCCGTCGCCGCGCTGCGGTCGGCCAAGAAGACGACGCTGCTCATCCGCGGCCATGCGCTCCAGGAGCGCGGCCTCGCCGCCGCCGGCCGCATCGCCGCCAAGACCGGCGCCCGCATCGCCTGCGATACCTTCACCGCCCGGCTGCAGCGCGGTGCCGGCCGCGTCCAGCTCGCGCGCATTCCCTATTTCGCCGAGCAGATCGTCGAATTCTTCCAGGACACCGAGCAGCTCATCCTCGTCGGCTCCAAGCCGCCGGTGTCGTTCTTCGCCTATCCCGGCAAGCCGAGCTGGGGCTTGCAGCCTGCGACACTCATCCACTACCTCGCCCACGCCCACGAAGACGGCACGCAAGCGCTCGAAGCGCTTGCCGAGGCGCTGGGCGCGGGCCAGGAGCCAGCGAACGTCGCGGCATTGAAGCGACCCGAAACCATCGCTGACAAGTTCGACCAGTACACCATCGGCCAGGTCATCGCCCGCCATCTGCCCGAAGGCGCGATCCTGTCCGACGAAGCGGCGACGTCGGGCGCCGGCACCGCGCTCGCCACCATCACCGCGGCGCCGCACGATCATCTGGGCCTCACCGGCGGCTCCATCGGCCAGGGCCTCCCCGTCGCGACCGGCGCAGCGGTGGCGGCGCCGGACCGCAAAGTCGTCTGCCTCCATGGCGACGGCGGCGCAATGTACACGCTGCAAGCGCTGTGGACCCAGGCACGCGAGAAGCTCGACGTCACCACCGTGATCTTCGCCAACCGATCCTACGCGATCCTGAACATCGAGCTTGCCCGCGTCGGCGCCGGCAATCCCGGTCCCAAGGCGCTCTCGATGCTCGATCTGCACAATCCGGAACTCGACTGGACCAAGCTCGCCAGTGGCATGGGCGTCGAAGCCAGCCGCGCCGCGAACATCAAGGATTTCGAAAGCCAGTTCGCGGCGGCGATGAAGGCCAAAGGCCCGCGCCTGATCGAAGTCATGCTCGGCTAGAGAGGACGATATGCTCATTCGTGCTGTGGCGCTGTCCTGGGTTGCCCTTTGGCTGTTCGGCGCGCCGGCGTCGGGGGCGGAAGTCTGGGAGTGCACGGTCCATGATGAACTGGTCCCCGGCGCCGTCGAGACGAGTCCCGGCCATGTGCAAATCCGGATCGACGGCGATCGTTTCGTCTGGGAGAATCTGCCGGCCGATCATTTCCGGCTCCTGACCGACAACGATCTGGGCGCCGTTGCCGTCTTCACCCAGGCCACCGCGGCGCCGGCGGGCGTAAAGGTGACGGGCTTGCCGGAGGCGCAGGCCCGCGCCATGGAAGCGCATTTCGCGTCGCTGGCGCCCAATCCTCTCGTCAACGCTTACGCGGTGGTCCTCGATAAGGTACATGGCGTCGTACGCACCGGTTCGGTCGGAACCACCAAGGTTGCCGACTATTCGCACGGCGAGTGCCAGCGCCAAGGGGCCGCGAACTAGGC
>CAYXMO010000286.1:2409-4417 GCA_964465935.1 uncultured Rhizobium sp. | reverse complement strand
GCCAAGAAGAAGGGCGCCTGCTGCGCCGGGCAGGACATCCACGACGCGCGCCGCGTCGCCGAGCAGCTCGGCATCGCGCATTACGTGCTGGACTACGAGCAGCGCTTCAAGCAGCGCGTGATGGCGGACTTCGCCGAGTCTTATGCCCGCGGCGAGACGCCGATCCCCTGCGTGCGCTGCAACGAGCGGGTGAAGTTCGCCGATCTGATGGACACGGCGCGCGAACTCGGCGCCGCGGCGCTCGCCACCGGGCACTATGTCCAGCGCATCGCGGGCGCGAACGGGCCGCAGCTGCATCGCGCCATCGACGAGTCGCGCGACCAGAGCTATTTCCTGTTCGCGACGACACCGGCGCAGCTGGATTTCTTGCGCTTTCCGCTGGGCGGCATGCCCAAGCGCGACGTGCGCGCGCTGGCCACCGAACTCGGCCTCGGCGTCGCCGACAAGCCGGACAGCCAGGACATCTGCTTCGTGCCCGACGGCAAATACGCCAGCATCGTCGAAAAGCTGAAGCCCGATGCCGCCAAGCCCGGCCTCATCGTCAACCTCGCGGGCGAGACGATCGGCCGGCATGACGGCGTGATCCATTTCACCGTCGGCCAGCGCAAGGGGCTGGGGCTCTCCGGCAACGAGGAGCCCTTGTTCGTGATCGCGCTCGACGCCGCCAATGCGCGCGTCGTCGCCGGGCCGCGCGCCGCGCTCGGTACGCGGACGGTGGCGGTGCGCGACATCAACTGGCTGGCGCCGCAGGAGGCGCCGTTCGACTGCAGCGTCAAAGTCCGCTCGACCCGTCCGCCGGTGGCGGCGCGCGTGACGCCGCTGCCCGGCGGCAGCGCCAGCGTCGAGCTGCTGACGCCGGAAGAAAGCGTCGCGCCCGGACAGGCCTGCGTGTTCTACGGCGGCAACCGCGTGCTCGGCGGCGGCTGGATCGCCCGCGCCCAGATACAGAAATCGGCCGCCGCATGAACCGCTTCGCCCACGCTCTGGTGGTGGGCGGGTCGGGAATGCTCGCCGGGCTCAGCCGCGCGCTGTGCGAGAGCGGCAGCCGCGTCTCGGTCCTGGCGCGCAACGAGAAACGCATCCGGGCCATCGCGCCGGCGGCCGAGGCGCTGGCGTGCGACTACAACAACAGCGTCGCCTTGAGCGAAGTCCTGGCGGGGATCGAGCCGCCCGACCTGGTCGTCGCCTGGATTCACGGCCGCGCGCCGCACACGCGCCGCGCGCTGGCGGCCTGCACGCGCGACGACGGCCGCTTCCTGCAGGTCCTGGGCAGCGCCCATGGCGATCCCGCCCATCCCGAGCGCCTTGCCGAGATGGCGCATGCCGCCGCCGGCCTGCCGCTCGACTATCAGGCGGTGGTGCTCGGTTTCGTGGTCGAGGGGGTCACGTCGCGCTGGCTGCGCCATGACGAGATCAGCGCCGGCGTGCTGGCGGCGGTGCAATCGGGCGCGCCGCTGACCGTCGTGGGCACGGTCGAGCCGTGGAGCGCCAAGCCTTAGCGGTTCGACAGCTGCAGCCAGTTGCCGTCGGGGTCCTTGCCGTTGCTCAGGTGGAATTCGCCGTCCGAGAAATTGCCGAACTTGGCGCCGCGCTTGTTCAGCTTGTCGCGCAGCGCCGCCACGTCCTTGGCATGGAACGCGATCTTGGGACCCTTGCGGCCGGGCGACGACGGGCCCGAATGCAGCGCGACGGTAACGCCGCCGGCGTCGAATTCGCGCCAGCCCTTGTCGTTCGTCACCTGTTTGAGCCCGAGCACGTCGCGATAGAAAACCGTCATCTTCTCCATCTGAGCGGTGAACAGGATCACCCGTGCGATCTTCATCGTTCCGCTTGCTCCTTAAGGCTGCCGCGGGCACCCTTAGCATGAGGCCGGGGACGACGCCCATGACGCAAGCCCGCAATTCGGTATTTCTCGAAGCCGCGCCGTTCCTTTTGGTCGACGACGTGGTGAAGAGCGGCGAATATTGGCGCGACGTGCTGGGCTTCAACCTGGGGCGCTATTTCGGCA
>CAYXMO010000286.1:0-2309 GCA_964465935.1 uncultured Rhizobium sp. | reverse complement strand
GCGGCACCGACCAGTATCTCGATCTTTGCCCTGGGACCGGCTGTATCGCGGTCGAGTACACAAGGCAGAGCGCCGTCGTTCACGCCTATCCTTTTCGCCCGGACCTCATCGACAAGAACCGGCCGGAGCTCACGCCTTACGGGCTGGTGAAGCTGCCGGGCGGCGATCTGATCGTCGTGTTCCGCGCGCCGCGCGGCGGCGTCGCGCGCATCCGCCCCGACGGGTCGGTGGCGTGGTTCCGCGATGCGCGCGCCAATCACTGGCCGCGGCTGGTCGGAGCGGACGAGATCGCGATGCCGGAAATGGAGCGGCTGGGGCCCGAAATCCGCTTCTCCGTCGCGGGCGAGGAGCGCAGTCTTCGTTGCGCCGACGGGGTGGCAAACGAGCTGGTGACCGTGATCGACAGCGCAGGACGCATGAAGCAGCGGATCCCGGTGCTCAAGAGCCTGCTGGCATCGCCCTATCGCGGCCTGCTCTACCAAGTTCCCAATCCCTGCCTGCCGCTGCATCTCAACTACATCGCGCAGGTGAGCGCGGGGATCGCACGGCTGTATCCCGACGGGAAACTGGACGACCTGCTGATCTCGCTGCGCGATCTCGACGCTTTCGCGATCCTCAGCCGCGGCGGGCGCATCAAACATCTGTTCCGCGGCCCGTTCCTGCGCCAGCACAGCGTGCAGCCCCTCGGCGGCGGCACCACCGTGCTGATCGTGGACAATCACGGCGGCGGCGCGGCTTCACGCCTGCTGAGCTACGACCTCGCCAGCGGCGCGACGCGCACGCTGCTGCCCAATGCGAACGCGCCGGGGGTGCATTTCCACACCAGCGTGAGCGGCAATATCAGCGTCTCGCCCGATGGCCAGCGGCTGCTGCTGGCGTCGGCGCTGGAAGGCAAGGGCTATGAGCTGCGCCTCGCCGACGGGCGTGTGCTGACGCAATTCAACAACGTCCACGACGTCAGCGGCGACGACGCGCTGCCCGAGGCGCGGCTGAGCCGGGCCGGGCGGTTCCGGCAGTTCGGGATTTATTACGTGCACTAGCGATCGTGCATCGCCTGCAGCTTCTTCGGCGCCACGGTGCGCCAGGCGGCAGCGATGAGGTCCTTGAGCTCGGCCGCGTCCAGATGCGCGACATCGACATGGCACCACAGCATCGCGCCGCTGCGCATCGGGGTGAAGGTCTCAGGCCTTGTGTCGAACAACATCATCTCCTGGTGATGCGGCAGCTTGAACAGCCAGAGCTTCTCGCCCAGCCAGCCATGCACGAACGCCTTCTTGCCGACCCCGAAGCGCGGACCCTTGTAGAAGGTCTCGCTGGCGCCGGGCAGCGACAGCGCGACGCGGCGGATGAAGGCTTCCTTCGGCGGTTTCTTGAGAAGGGGCGTCACGGATCGTACCCGGCTTGCAGCTTTTTCGGCGCCACCACCCGCCAGGCCGCGACGAGCAGGTCCTTCAGTTCGGCGGCATCCAGGTTTTCGACCGCGACATAGCTCCAGAGCAGCCGTCCGGCGCGCATCGGGGCGAACGTATCGGGCCGGGCGTCGAACAGCATCATCTGCTGCGCTATCGGCAGCTTGAAGACCCAGCGCACGCCCGGCATCCCATACAGCGCAAACGACTTGGTCCCGATGTTGAACCAATGGCCGTGACGGTCCACGACCTCTTGCGCGCCGGGAAGGGCGAGCGCGATCTTCCGGATCGCGGCGTATTTCGGCGGCGGCGCCGCCTTAGGCGAAGGCCTCGCCGCTTTCGAGGTCTTCCTCGTCTTCTTCGTCTTCGTCCCGCTCAATCAGGCCCTCCCGCATCTTCTTGGGCGCGGTGCATTTCCATGCCGCCGTGAGGTAGTCGCGCAGCATGGCGGCGTCCATCTTCTCGACGTCGATATAAATCCAGAACGGCGAGCCGTTGCGCATCGGCCTGAAGACGCCGCCGACGCTCACCAGCAGCATCACATGGTCCGGCGGCAGGCGCAGCATCCAGCTCGCCGAGCGGCCCCAATAGAGCGCGAAGGGCCGCTTGCCGATGTTGAACCAGGGGCCGTGGCGGTGGCCCTCCTCGCGCGTGCCGGGCAGGCCGAGGGCGATACGCTGCAGGACGGCGTATTTGGGCGGTCTTTTCAGTCGGGAACGGGCGGCCATGCGCGATAATATGCCATGGCGGGCGCGCCGGGTCCTGTCAGCAGACCTCGCCTTGACAGGCCAAGACCCCCTCCCTTACATGCCCGCCCGGTTTGGCAGCGTAGCTCAGTGGTAGAGCAGGGGAATCATAATCCCTTGGTCGGGGGTTCAAATCCCTCCGCTGCTACCAACC
>CAYXMO010000285.1:0-4424 GCA_964465935.1 uncultured Rhizobium sp. | reverse complement strand
ACTTCTCGCCCATGAACTGCTGCAGCAGCAGCTTGCGGATCGGCTCCAGCGTCGCATAGGGCAGCAGCAATTCGGTTCGCCCGCCGCGGTCTTCCATGTCGATGCGCAGCTTGACCAGGATCGCGGCGTTGGCGGGGCGCGCGATGGCGGCGAAGCGCGGATTGGTCTCCAGGCGGTCGAGGGTGAAGTTCACCGGCGCCAAGGGCTCGAAGGCGGCGCACATGTCCTGCAGGATGACCTCGGTCATGCGCTGGACGAGGGTGCGCTCGATCGTGGTGTAAGGCCGGCCTTCGATGCGCATGGCCGAGGAGCCGCGGCGCCCGCCCAGCAGAACGTCGACGATCGAGTAGATCAGGTTGGAATCGACGGTGAAGAGACCGTAATTATCGAGCTCCTGGGCGCGGAACACCGCTAGGATCGCCGGCAGCGGGATCGAGTTCAGGTAGTCGCCGAAGCGGATCGAGGTGATGCTGTCGAGGCTGACTTCGACGTTGTCGGAGGTGAAATTGCGCAAGGACGTCGTCATGTACCGCACCAGGCGGTCGAAGACGATTTCCAGCATCGGCAGGCGCTCATACGACACCAACGCCGAATTGATGATGGCGCGGACGCCGGACTTGTCCTGCAGCTGATCGGAATTGACGTCGAAGCCGAGGAGGGAGTCGATCTCCTCCTGGTTCAGGATGCGCTCGGCGGTGCCGCCCGAGCCGGTGGACGGCAGGGCTTCCGAGGGAGCGGCTTCGGCTTGCGGCGCTTCGGTGGTTTCGTCGGCCATGGCTATTGCACGATCATCTGTTTGAGGAGCACGTCGCGCACCCGATAGGGCGCCGCCGACGCATTGATGCGGCGAAGCAATTCTTCCTTGAGGCGCACGATGCCGGCCGAACCTTTGAGGTCGTCCATGCGCAGCTCGCGCAGATAGCCCTGGAACTGGTCGACGATGCGCGGCATCAGGGCCTTGAGGCCCGCCTCTTCTTCGGCGCTGTCGAGTTCGAGCGACACCGAGAGCTTCAGATAGGCCGGCGTCGAGGCATCGGCGCCCTGGATGTTCACGATGATGTCGGGGACGTCGTAGAAAGTGATGTTGGGCGGGGTCGGCGGCAGCGGCTCGGGCGCGCCGGCGGCGAGTTCGGCCGGCTTGTCATCGGAAGCGCTGAATAAGAACCAGTAGACGCCGCCGCCGATCAGGATCAGCGCCAGCGCGCCCGCACCGCCGAACAGGATCAGCTTGTTGCCGAGCAGTTTCTTAAGAAAACCTTTCTTGGGCGCATCGCCTTCCGGCGCGCCGTCCTTCTTCTCGGCGTCTTCGGCTTCCGCCGCCGGCTCTTCTTTCTTCTTCGCCACGCTGATGGCCCTTCGGACAAGTTCTCGAAGGGCGAAATTAGGCCGACGTGGTTAAAGACTGGTTCAGATTACCGGCGCAAACCGCCTCGAGTGGAATTTCTTGCCGGGCAAGGCGCGTCGGCGTCATCGGCTCTCGCGCAAAATATCCAGGCAAAGATTGATTTTTCGTCTGGCATGGCCGCTGCACTGAAACGGGCAACCCAGGACCAGAAAGGTTCCGTGAGGCCCCGATGGATAATTCGCTGCTCATCAGTTTGTCGCATCAGATTGCGTCCTATCGCTCGATGGACGTGATCGCGAACAATCTGGCCAACGTCTCGACGCCGGCCTTCCAGCGCGAAGAGCCGACCTTCCAGGAATATGTCGTCACGGTGCCGCCGGCCGAAGGCCAGAGCGCGCCGCAGAAGCTCAGCTTCGTGCAGGACACCGGCGTGGTGCGCGACATGAGCGAAGGCAGCCTGCAGACCACCAACGCGCCGTTCGACCTGGCGATCCACGGCAAGGGTTATTTCACGGTGCAGACGCCGAACGGGGAACGCTACACCCGCAACGGCCATTTCGGCCTCAACGACGCCGGCCAGATCGTCACCTCCAACGGCGACGCGGTGCAGGGCGACGGCGGCCCGATCACGATCACGCCCGACGACGGCGACGTGCATATCGCCCAAGACGGAACGGTGAGCGGCAAGAACGGCCAGATCGGCCGCGTCCGCATCGTCGATTTCGCCAATCCGCGCAATCTCGTCAAGGAAGGTGCCAGCCTGTTCGCCGCCAATGGCGAGTCGCCGGTCAATGCCGACGCCTTCTCGCTGCAGACCGGCATGCTGGAAAGCTCGAACGTCGCGCCGGTGATTGAGATCAGCCACATGATCGAAGTGATGCGCGCCTACCAGGCGACCGCGACGCTGACCCAGACCCAGGAAGACCTCATGCGCCAAGCGATCGACAAGCTTGGCAGCCTGCCGAGTTAAGGAGACCTAAGACATGCGTGCACTTTCCATCGCCGCGACCGGCATGCTGGCGCAGCAGACCAATGTCGAAGTCATCGCCAACAACCTGGCGAACATGAACACGACGGGCTTCAAGCAGCAGCGCGCCGAGTTCCAGGACCTGCTCTACCAGAACGTCTCGATGCCCGGCGCCAACTCGTCGGATTCCGGCACCCTGCTGCCCAGCGGCGTGCAGATCGGTGCCGGCGTGCGCACCGCTTCGGTCTACCGCGTCACCAGCCAAGGCGATCTCAAGAACACGTCTAACCCTTACGACGTCGCGATCCAGGGGCCCGGCTTCTTTCGCGTGCAGCAGCCGGACGGCACCGACGCCTATACCCGCGCCGGCGATTTCGGCCTGTCGCCGGAAGGCCAGCTGGTCACCGACCAGGGCTACACCGTGGCGCCCGGCATCGCCATTCCGGCCACCGCGCTGTCGGTGGCGATCAACGCCCAGGGCCAGGTCTCGGTCACCGTCCCCGGCCAGGCCGCGGCGCAGGTCGTCGGCACGCTGGAGCTGACGCGCTTCGCCAACGAGGCGGGGCTCAAAGCGATGGGCAACAATCTCTTCCTCGAGACCCCGGCTTCGGGCGCGCCGCAGTCCGGCGTTCCGGGCTCGTCCGGCTACGGCACGATCCAGCAGGGTTTCCTGGAGACCTCGAACGTCAACGCGGTGGAGGAGATCACCTCGCTGATCACGGCGCAGCGCGCCTATGAGATGAATTCCAAAGTGGTCACCGCCGCCGACGACATGCTGCAGATGACCGCCCGCCTGGGAGGTGCATAAAGATGTTCCTGCGCATCGTGATCTTCGCCTCAGCTTTGCTGATGGCCTATCCCGCCTTTGCCGAGACCGGCCTGCGCGTGGTGGTGCCCAGCCGCGACATCGCGCGCGGCGAGACCATTTCGGAGGGCGACCTCGTCTACGGCACGATCCCGGCCAACACCGTGTTTTCCGGCATCATTACTTCGGTCGATGCGCTCAAGGGCATGGAAGCGCGGCGCATGCTGCGCGCCAACCAGGTGGTGCGCGGCGACGACGTCCGCCATCCCATCGTCGTCGCCAAGGGCGCCATCGTCACCATGACCTTCGAGGCACCGGGCGTGACGCTGACCGCCTCGGGCCGCGCCATGAGCGAAGGCGGCGTCGGCGACACCGTCACGGTGCAGAACCCGGCCTCGTTCCGCCAGATCAGCGCCATCGTCACCGGCCCCGGCGCGGTGCGTGCCGCGACCTCCGCCACCGCCATCGCTCCCACCACCGTCGCCTCCGCGCATTGAAGGTGCTCCCATGAACCGTTCTTTCGTCAAGATCGCTGGCCTCGCCGTTGCGCTGAGCGCCCTCGCGGGCTGCAGTGCCGTCACCCGCATCAACGAGATCGGCGATCCGCCGGCGCTGGCGACGATCGGCGATCCCAATTCGCCGGTGAACGCCGCTCCGCCGCAGCTGCCGATGCCGGCGCCGCCGCCGGCGGTGCGCAACGTCAACTCGCTATGGGCGTCGGGCTCGCGCAGCTTCTTCCACGATCCGCGCGCCAGCCGCCCGGGCGACATCATCACCGTGAACATCACGGTCGCCGACAACGCCAAGCTGTCGAACGCGACGACGCGCTCACGCGCCAATTCCGACGACGCCAATTTGACCAATTTCTTCGGCCTGGAGGCGCCGCTTGCCGCCTCGACCGGCGCCGATCCGTCGAGCCTGGTCAAGATGGGATCGAACACGTCGAATGCCGGTTCGGGCTCGGTCAACCGCTCCGAGGCGGTCAGCCTGACGCTGGCGGCGCTGGTCACCCAGGTGCTGCCCAACGGCAACCTGGTGATCGGCGGCCATCAGCAGATGCGCGTCAACAACGAGCTGCGCGATCTGCAAGTCACCGGCATCGTGCGCACCGAAGACATCACCAGCGCCAACACCGTCGACCTCAGCCAGATCGCCGAGGCGCGAATTTCGTACGGCGGCCGCGGCACGGTCAGCGACATGCAGCAGCCGCGCTACGGTTCACAGCTGTTCGATATCCTGATGCCGTGGTGATCGCACGACAGTGCGATCATCCCGGACGCCGAAGGCGATCCGGGATCTCGTAGAAG
>CAYXMO010000284.1:1661-4427 GCA_964465935.1 uncultured Rhizobium sp. | reverse complement strand
GTCGCGTTCAGCATCCAGCAGTCGAAATCGGTCTGCGCCCGGGCGGCGTCGCGCGGGAAGCTGTCCTTGCCCGCCGACAAGGCGCGCAGCAGGCGGTCGCGCGCCTGGGCCGACTCGTCGTCGCGGCCGGGCTCCGGATCGGGCTCGGTGCCGTTGGCGGCGATCAGCGCCTTGGTCGCGAAGGCTTCGGCGAGATCGGAGAGATCGCCGCCGCCGTCGAAGATGCTCATGCTGTCTTCGGAATCGAACGAGCTGCCGCCACCGCCGCCGCCCGAGCCGCCGAAGGAATTGGCGAGGAAGGCGTAGTTGCGGAACAGCTGCTGGGTGAAGGCCGAGCCGGTGGGCGTGGTGGCCGCCAGCTGGTCGAGCGAGGAGGTGCTGACGCAGGCCGAGAGGCTCAAGCCGGCGGCGGCGAGCGCAAGGCCGGCGGCGATGCGATGAAGGATGCGATGCGCCATGTGTCCCCCCGGGACTGAAGCGGGAATCGGCCCGGCAAACGGCCCGGCGACTCCTATAGCGCGGCGACCGGCGAAGGTTAAGCCTTTGTGCATCCTGTCCGCCGTTATCCTCACCAAGTTGCGGCGGCGGTAACCTCCTGTTGACCGTCAAGAGCGAAACTGTGGCCGATTTGTAAAGCCGGAGTGGGCGGGCAATGCATGGCCAGCCAATACTGAAAAAGATCGAGGACCCGGTGGTCGCCAAGGCGCGCGCCGAGCGCCGGCGCTTCCGCCGCGTGCCGGTCGATCTGCCCGGCCGCCTGTTCGTTCCCGCCGACGCCCGCGAATCGCAATGCAAGATCGTCGACCTGTCGCCCGGCGGCGCCTCGGTCGAATCGGAATTGCTGCCCGACGTGAACACCCATGTCGTGCTCTACATCGACGGTTTCGGCCGTTTCGAAGGCGCGGTGGCGCGGCGCGACGGCTACGGCTTCGGCGTGCGCTTCTCCGGCACGGCGTCGAAACGCGAAAAGACCGCCGAGCAGCTCACCCTGTTCATGAACAAGGCGCTGGTCGACGACGCCGCCGTGATGCGCGGCCACGACCGCACCCCGACCAAAGGCGCGGCGCAGTTCACCCGTGCCGACGGCACCATCGTCAAATGCGAAGTGATCGACCTGTCGCCGACCGGCGTTTCGCTGCGCACCGCGATCCGCCCGCAGATCGGCGAGTTCGTGCTGATCGGCCAGCTCGCGGGGCGGGTGGCGCGGCATCACAATGACGGCATCGGCATCCAGTTCGTCGGCTTGACGATGGAAAAGCCCAGCGCCGACTACCTGCACGCCAGCATCGTCACCGCAGGGCGCTGAGCCAGCTGGCAATCAGTCCCAATTCGGACTAATATCGGTCTCATAGAGGACCGATCATGAAGCTCGCCAACCGCGTCAAGCCGATCAGCTATCTCAAGGCGAATGCGCCGGCGGTCCTCGACGACCTCGAAGAAACCCGGGCGCCGATGGTCATCACCGTCAACGGCGAGGCCAAAGCGGTGCTGCAGGACATCGGCAGTTATGAAGAAACACAGGAGGCGCTGGCGCTTCTGAAGATACTGGCGATGGGGGAGAACGAGTTGCGCGCCGGCAAGGGGGTGCCTCTGCGCGAGGCTTTCGCCCAGGTTCGGCGCAATGTAAAGCGGCGGCGTTGAACCGTGGCATGGCGGTTTTCCGTTGCGCCGTTGGCCATTGCCGACCTTGAGGACATCTATCTCTACATCGGCCGCAATACAGGCCCGCTGGCCGCCGAGCGCGTGCTGGCGGGGATCGAGAAACAGATCGCCGGCCTGCCGATGTTCCCCGAACGCGGCAACATCCCAAAAGAGCTGGCGGCGGTGGGGCGGACCGACTATCGCGAATTACACTTCAAGCCCTACCGGATTTTCTATCGACTGAACGGAACGCTGGTAGAAGTAGTGGCCGTTCTCGACGGTCGACGCGACATGGCGACGCTGCTGCGCCAGCGCCTCATACGTTGAGCGCCGCGAGCCACGCCGCCGCGTCGCGCGGGGTTTTCAGGCGGACATAGGTCTTGATCGCCGCCGCCTGCAGCGCACCGTCGACCGACGGGCGCTCCTTCTTGAAGAACACCGTGCTCAGGTAGTGCGGCTGGAAGCGGTCGATGCAGCCTTCCGGCATTTCGGTGCGCTGCTCGGCGCGCAGCATGCGGCGCAGCACCCGCCAGGCGCAGCGCCAGCGCGAACAATCGAGGTCGATCACCAGATCGGCGGCGGAAAGGCGCGCGGCGCGCTCCGGATCGATCCAGCCTTCGATGATCCAGCGCGGCCGCGCGATCCACTGGGCATGCAGCGCCTGCAGTTCCTCCGAAGGGCGTTCGCGCCAGTTGGGCAGCCATTCGAGCTCGTCGCCATGCAGCAGCGGCAGGCCGGTCCGCCGCGCCAGTTCGCGGGCGAAGGTGCTTTTGCCGGAGGCGCTGATGCCGACGACCGCGATGCGGTCAAGAAGCATCGGCGATGCCGAGCGCAGCGCGCGTCTTTTTCGGCAGGCCCTGCGCCACGATGGCATGGGCGCGGGTGAGATAGGCTTTGAGCTGCTTGTCGGGCAGGCGGGTCAGCGCGTCCATCGACACCCATTTGGCGCGGGCGAGATACGCCGCCGGCGTGATGCCGCGCTTCTGGGTCAGGATCTCGAAGCTCATGTCGTCGGTCTTGAACGAGATGCCGCTAGCCGCGCCCTTCTTCGGCTTGGGGCCCATGCCGGCGAACATCTTCTCGCCGACCACGAAGATGTGGTCGCTGCCCCATTTGATCGACAGC
>CAYXMO010000284.1:0-1561 GCA_964465935.1 uncultured Rhizobium sp. | reverse complement strand
GGCGCGATCGGCGCGGTGCTCAACATGCCGCGCGAGGCCAACACCACGACGATCGAGAGCAAGACCAATTTCATCGGTGCCGCGCGGGAAGGCTCGGTCGTCACCGGCGAGAGCACGCCGATGCATGTCGGCAAGCGGACATCGGTGTGGACCACAAGGATCACGCGCGAGGACGGCAAGCTGGTCGCGGTGGTGACGCAGACGCAGATGATCTTGCTGCCGTGACGGAACCGGCCCGTCAGTAGAGGATCGACGGCAGATAGGCCCCGGCCGGTTCGTTATAAAGTCCCATCGTCATGAGGGTCAGAGTCTGGGTGATGCGCAGCCCCTTGCTCAAACACCAGCGCATCAGTTCGCCGTTCCGCGACGGCACCAGGAATCCCGGCCCCGCAAAAGACTTGGCGGCGGCGATGAGCGCTTTGAGGTCGTCGGTCGAGTCGCACACGGCATGGCCGAAAAACGCCAATTGCGTCGTATAGCCGGTAACCCGGCCATTGCGCGCAACGACCGCGGCGGTGCCTTGCTCCATGGCGTCGCGCAATTCGCGATCCCGAGGCGCGCCATGCACGCGGCCGCAAAGCGCGTTGCAGGCCTCGACATCCGCGGCCGCGGCGGGGCGAACCTGAAAGCCCTCGACCGCGCCGTCGATGGCAGGTCCTTGCAGGCAAGACAGATGTTCGCGCACCTCGAACCCGAGCTTGGAATACAGGGACAGCGACCGCATGTGATATCCCGCCTGCACGAGGCGGATGCCCGCGAAGCCCTTGGCCTGCGAGCGCTCCATCACGGCGCGCATCAAGAGGCCGCCGACGCCATGGTTCTGCACCTGCGGATCGACCGTGATCGGGCCGACGCCCGAGATCGCGCTGCGTTCGTCGAGAAAATTGCTGCCGACGATTTTCCCGTCCATCTCGGCCACCACGCCGAACGACCCGGAATTTCCGAGCATGGCGCGAATGACGCCGGTCGCCACCTCGGCGCTGGGAAAGTCGGGCGGAAAATTGTGGGCGCCGGCAATGGCCGCGAACGCCGCGTGACAAATCCGTCCGCATTCGCCGGCGTCGTCCAAATGTCCCGGCCGGATGGAAATGGCCATGCGTCCTCCGAATGTCCGAACCTCAGGGCCAAGGCTAGCGAGTCGTCATTTCCCGGGCAACGCGCGGTGAAGGCGGTCCGGAAACGCGCTTCCCCAACGTCGGCTTTGCACCGGAAAGCCCGGCGCGATAAGAGTCCGGCCGGCCAACTCAGAAGGGCATTTTCATGGAACTCAATTCTTCGATTTCGGCGGTGATCACGGGCGGTGCGTCGGGCCTGGGCGAAGCGACCGCGCGGGCGCTGCGCGCCAAAGGCGTCAAGGTCGCGCTGCTCGACATGAACAAGGACAAGGGCGAGAAGCTCGCCTCCGAGATCGGCGGCGTGTTCTGCGAAGCCAACGTCACCAACGAGGAGAGCGTGCTCGCCGCCTTCGAGAAGGCGCGCGCCGCCAACGGCCAGGAGCGCATCCTGGTCAACTGCGCCGGCACCGGCAACGCGATCAAGACCGCGTCGCGCGACAAGAAGA
>CAYXMO010000283.1:0-4445 GCA_964465935.1 uncultured Rhizobium sp. | reverse complement strand
TCGTACCAGGCGAGCAGGTCCTGTGCGTCGATCTGTTTTGTTTTTTGCTTCCGCAGGGCGCGCGCTGGCATACTGCCACCATGGCGCAAACGCCCGAGGACAAACAACCCGCACCGCAGCGCCGCAATCGCGCCGGCGAGGTCGGCGGCGACGCGACGCTGGCGGCGCGCACCGCCTTCGCACGCGCCGGCTTCTCCGATCCGGCCTTGGTGCTGCGCTGGAGCGAGATCGCCGGACCCGACACCGCCCGCCTCGCGCGTCCGCTCAAGCTGACGGAAACCTCGGCCGGCGGCGTCCTGACTCTCAAGGCCGAGCCCGCCGCGGCGCTGTTCCTGCAGCACGAAAGCCGCGCCCTCTGCGCCCGCATCAATGCTTATCTCGGACGCGTCGCGGTCGTGCGCCTGCGCTTCGTCCAGGGCGCGCTGGCCAGCCCACTGCCGCCACCGCCGCGGCGGCCCAAAGCAGTCGAGCCCGCCGCCGGCGATCCCGCCCGGCGCTGGCAAGGTCCGCCGGGCCTCGGTGAGGCCCTGCTCAACATCGCCCGCCAACGCACCCGCGGCCGCACAGCGGATTGAAGCCGCGGCCGCCTAGGGCAAAGATGCCGCTTCGAACGAGGCATCCGCATGACGCGCACGACCATCCTGGCCGCTCTTGTCGGGCTCGCGCTCCTTGCGCTCGGCATCGGCGTCTATGTCGTGCTGAACCCGTCCGACACGCCCCCGTCACCGCCGCCCACGACGTCGGCGATCACGCCCTACGACCGCACGCTCGGCGATCCCAAGGCGCCGGTAACGCTGATCGAATACGCCGCGCCGATGTGCCCGATCTGCGCCAATTTCAACGCCCGGGAATTCCCGCAGCTGAAGGCGCAATACATCGACACCGGCAAGGTCTTCTACGTCTTCCGCGTCTTCCCCATCGGCCCGCCCGACTATCCCGTCGAGGGCATCGCCCGCTGCCTGCCCAAGGAGCAGTACTTCCCCTTCATCGACATGATGTATCGCAGCCAGGAAAGCTGGGACCCCGACGGCCACGACATCCCCGATGTCCGCGCCGCCATCCTGGCGCGGGCGCGGATCGCCGGCCTCGGCACCGAACAGGCCACGCGCTGCATGGACGACAGGCAGACCCAGGCCCGCATCACCCAGAACCAGCAGGACGCCGCCACCCGCTACGGCGTCACCGGCACGCCCACCTTCGTGGTCGGCGATCAGGTCGTCTACACCGGCGAATATCCCTGGGATCAGCTCCAGGCGATGCTGGATGCGCGCCTCGCAAAACAGCCCTAAACCGCCGCTTTTCGCCTCAGCATTGAAGGTTTTCCCCCGGTCTGCCAAAAGCAGGCGGAACCGCAAGCGGAGAACCCCGTGAGTCGCAATCAGATCCTGCTCGGCGTCATCGTCGCCGCCCTGTTGGCGCTGGGCGCCGCCGCCTGGTTCACCATGGGCCGCTCGGACGGCGTCGATCTGACCAGCGTCAGCCCGGCTGCTCCCACCACGGCCACCGCCGACGACCGCACCCTGGGCAATCCCAAGGCCCCCATCGTCGTCATCGAATACGCCGCGCCGATGTGCCCGCACTGCGCCCATATGAACGAGGAAGGCATCCCGGTCCTCAAAGCCAACTACATCGACAAGGGCAAGGTGTTCTACATCTTCCGCGTCTTCCCCATCGGCCAGCCCGATCTTGCCGCCGAAGCGATCGCGCGCTGCCTGCCCAAGGAAAGCTATTTCCCGTTCATCGACCTGCTCTACCGCAACCAGCCCAAATGGGACCCCGAATACGGCGTCACCGACGTCCAGGGCGGCCTGATCGCGATGGCGCGCATCGCCGGGCTTTCGGGCGACCAGGCGCTGGCCTGCATCGCCGACAAGGACAAGCAGAAGCACGTCATGGACGTCGCGCAGGATGCCTCGACCCGCTACGGCGTCACCGGCACGCCGACCTTCGTCATCAATGGCGAGGTCCAGACGCCGGGCGCGCCGTGGACCGACATCAAGGCGAAGCTCGATTCGGTGCTGGCCAAGAAGTAGTCAAGGCGGGAAAAGCGCTGTCCGTCCCAGCCGGTATGCCTGCGGATAACTTTTCCGGTTCATTGACCTCGCCGACGGGAATCGGGCCAAGTGCCTGCAACTTGGCCCAGAATCGGGGCAGGATCGTAATCACGGCCGGCTGCCCGCCGGCTTTTGCGTAGGACGGCGCACGCCCTTGAAATTCACCAGGCTCAGACTGTCGGGATTCAAATCCTTCGTCGAACCGACCGAGCTCTTCATCGAACCGGGGCTCACCTCGGTGGTCGGGCCGAACGGCTGCGGCAAGTCCAACCTGTTCGACGCGCTGCGCTGGGTGATGGGCGAGACGCGTCCGACCTCGCTGCGCGGCGGCGAGATGGACGACGTGATCTTCGCCGGCTCGTCGGGCCGCCCGGCCCGCAACATGGCCGAGGTCACGCTCTTCATCGACAACGCCGACCGCACCGCGACCGGCGCCTATAACGAATACGACTCCATCGAGATTTCGCGCCGCATCGAGCGCGAGGCCGGAAGCGTCTACCGCATCAACGGCCGCGACGTGCGCCAGAAGGATGTCCAGCTGTTCTTTGCCGATGCCTCGTCCGGCGCCGGCTCCACCGCCTTCGTGCGCCAGGGCCAGATCGGCCTCTTAATCAGCCAGAAGCCGCTGGCGCGCCGCGCCATCCTGGAAGAAGCCGCCGGCATCGCCGGCCTGCACCAGCGTCGCCACGAAGCCGAGTTGCGCCTGCGCGCCGCCGAGACCAATCTCAGCCGCCTCGACGACGTCATCCGCGAAGTCGAAGGCCAGGTCGCCAGCCTCAAGCGCCAAGCGCGCCAGGCCTCGCGCTACCGCAATCTCTCCGGCCATATCCGCAAGGCCGAAGCGCTGGCGCATCATTTGCGCTGGACCGCCGCCGAGCTTCGCCTGCGCGCCGCCGAGGAAGAACTCGCCGCCGCCGCCGCCGCGGTCGAGACCACCACCGCGCACGCCGCCGAAGCGTCGACCGTGCAAGCCAATGCCGCGAGCGAGTTGCCGCCGCTGCGCCAGAGCGAAGCCGAGCGCAACGCCGCGCTGCACCGCCTCACCGTCGAGCGCGAGCAGCTCGATGCCGAGGAGGCGCGCGCCCGCGAGAACGCACAGCGCCTGCGCCAGCGCATCGGCCAGACCGAACAGGACATCGAGCGCGAACGCACGCTCGACGGCGACGCCCAAGCTGCGCTCGCCACCCTGTCCGCCGAAACCGAGACCCTCGAAGCCGCCATCGCCCGTTCGAGCGACGAACTCGCCGAAGCCGACGCGCGCGCCGCCGGCCTCAACCAGGCGCTGGCCGATGCCGAGCGCACGCTTGAGCGGCTGACCTCCGAACTCGCCGACTGGAACGCCCGCAAAGCCAGCGCCGAGCGCAGCCGCGAACTCGCCTCCGCGCTTGCCGAAAGCAGCGAGATGCAGTTGGGCGAAGCCACCGCCCGCCTCGGCCGTGCCATGCAGGACGCGGCCCAGGCGCCCGACGTCGTCGCCGCCGAGAGCGAAGGCGAGAAAGCCCGCGCGCTGGCGATCGCCGCCCGTCTCGCCGCCGACGATGCCCGCGAAGCCCTGGCCGTGGCCGAACAAGCCGAGGCGCAAGCGCGCGCGCCGCTCGAAGACGCCGAGCGCGAAGCCCAGCGCCTCTCCGCCGAGGCCAAGGCACTCGGAGATGTCTTGCATCCCGAAGGCCAGGGTCTGTTCCCGCCGCTGGTCGATGCCGTGCATGTCCAGCCCGGCTACGAAGCCGCGCTCGCCGCGGCGCTGGGCGACGATCTGCAGGCACCGCTCGACGAAGCCTCGCCGCATCACTGGCGCGATCTGGGTGGATACGAAGGTACCGACGGCGCGGTGCTGCCGGACGGCGCCAAACCGCTCAGCGATTTCGTGAAGGGGCCGAACGCGCTGGCGCGCCGTCTCGCCTACACCGGCGTCGTATTCCCCGATCAAGGCAAAGCGCTACAAGCTGCGCTCAAGCCCGGCCAGCGCCTGGTGTCGCCGCGCGGCGATCTGTGGCGCTGGGACGGCTACGCCGCGTCCGCCGACGCGCCGTCGACCGCCGCCGTACGGCTGGCGCAGCGCAACCGCCTCGCCGCGCTCGACGGCGAAATCGAACGCGCCAAGGAACACCGCGCCACCGTCTTCGCGACTTACTCCGCTGCCCGCGACGCCGCCCACGCCGCGCGCGAAGCGCTGCGCGGCGCCGAACGCGACGAGCGCGGCACCGACCAATCGCTGATCGCAGCGCAGGATTTCTCCGCCAAGGCCGCCCGCGCCGCCGCCGAGCGCGCCTCGCAGCTCGCCTCGCTGGAAGCCGAAATCCGCCGCCTGACGCAAAGCCGCGACGCCGCGCTGGAATCGCGCCGCGCCGCCGAGGCCGAACTGGAACAGCTCGGCGACGGCGTCGCGCT
>CAYXMO010000282.1:0-4446 GCA_964465935.1 uncultured Rhizobium sp. | reverse complement strand
AGCGGCAGGGTGAGGTCGGTGATGCGCACGCGGCCCATCTGCAGCCGGCCGATCGCGACGGCGCGCGCCGGCAGGGCGCGCGCGATGCCCTGGACGATGACGTCTTCCGCCGCCGGCAAGCCGAGCGCGTCGGCGACGTCCTCCGACAGCACGCTGCGGTCGGCACCGGTGTCGACGACGAAACTGTAGGGGCCCTTGTCGTCGATGTAGGTCTCGACGGTGAGACGGTTCTGGGCGTCGGCGGCGCCCTGGATGCGCTCGACGGCTTTGGGCAGAACCGGAGAGCCCGGGGGGCTGAGCAAGGTGCCGGTGGCGGCGCGGGCGAGACCGGGCGCCAACGCCAAGGCGGCGGCGCCGGTGCCGAAGGCGCGGCGGCGGGAGAATTTCTCGGCAGACGACATCGACGCTCCTTTGCGCCCGGGCCGGGCGCGCGAGTCCCCGCTCGCTCGGGCGCCAGACTACACCCCGCCGGGGAGCGGCGGAACGGCCCCATGATCACGCTCGCGTCAGCTTTGCGGCGCAAAAATGGCAGTAGCGGCGGGGTGGGCCCCTGTTAGGATTACCGGACGGGAGACAAAAATGACCTACGCCCAGCGCGCCATGTACGACGCCGACAGCCACATCATGGAGCTGCCGGACTTCCTGCAGAAATACGCCGACCCGGAGGTGCGGCAAGACATGCCGGCGGTGAGCTATTCCGCCTCCATCGTCACCGATGAGGAGGTCGCGGTGATCATGGCGCAGGGCGGACGGCACAGCGAGGCGCATATCGCCGAACTGCTGGGCCTGGGCGACAAGCTGATCGAGAAGTCCAAGGAGATCCAGGCGCTGGGCGCGTTCGACGGCGCCGACCGGCGCAAGGCGATGGATATGCTGGGCTTCAAGAAGCAGCTGGTCTTCGCGACCCACAGCGTGGCGATGCCGTTCTCGCCGAGCTCCAAGCTCGATCCCAAGCTGCGCTATGGCGGCACGCGGGCGCACAACCGGCATATGAGCGCGTTCTGCGCCGAGGACCCGCGGCTGATGGGCGTGGCGATCATCCCGCTCGACGAGGCCGAGCTGGCACAGGCGGAACTCGATTGGGTTTTGAAAAGCAACCTGAAGGCCGTGTGGGTGCCGCACCGCTCGGCGGGCGACAAATCGCCGGGACATGTGTCGCTCGATCCGTTCTGGGCGCGGCTGGCGGAAGCGGGGATGCCGTTCCTGCTGCATGTCGGCGGCTCGCCGCTGCAGCTGACCAAGGCCTGGGGCAATAACGGCCGCGCCGCGACCAAGGACTGGCTGGGCGGCGGCGAGAATCTGCGCACCAAGGACGTCGCGGTGCTGCATCAGGGGCCGGAGACGTTCCTTTCGATGCTGGTGATCGAAGGCATCTTCGAGCGCTTCCCCAAGCTGCGCGGCGCCAGTGTCGAACTAGGCGCCGGCTGGGTGCCGGAGATGCTGCGGCGGCTGGACTGGGTGGCCAAGCATTGGGGCCGCACCGACCAGACCTTGGCCTCGTTCAAGCGGCCGCCGTCGCAGCAGCTCACCGAGCAGATGGCGTTCACGCCCTTCGTGTTCGAGGAGGTCGGGACCTTCATCGACCAGTCGAACCCCGACCTCTATCTGTTCTCGAGCGACTACCCGCATATCGAAGGCGGACGCAATCCGATCGCGCGCTTCGAGGCGTCGCTGGGGGAGCGCAGCGCATCGGTGCGCGACAAGTTCTACGAGGAGAACTTCCTGCGCATCTTCCCGCAGGCGCGGGTGGCATAGGTGCAGGCATCCTTCGAGGCTCGGTGTGTCACCCTGAGGAGCGAGCGGAGCGAGCCTCGAAGGGTGACGCACCGAGCACCTCAGGATGACGACAGCGAAATTTTGTAAATAGAAAACATCATCACCGGAGGATATCGTGAGACTAGCCGCACCCCGCATCGCGCCGTTGACCGATGCCGAACTCAGCGACAACCAGAAGGACGTGCTCAAGCCGTTCGGGACGCGCGTCCTTAACATCTTCCGCACCCTGGCGCGGGCGCCCAAGGCGCTGCAGCGGTTTAACGAATGGGGCGGCTATGTGCTGTCGCGGCGCAACGACCTGCCGGCCCGCGAGCGCGAGATCGTGATCCTGCGCACCGGCTTCCTGTGCAAGTCCGGTTACGAATGGACACAGCATGTCGGCATCGGCAAGCGCGAAGGGCTCACCGACGACGAGATCGCGCGCATCAAAAAGGGCGCCGGCGCCGGCTGGAGCGCGGCGGACGCGGTGCTGATCCGGGCGAGCGACGAGCTGCACGCCGACCAGTTCATCAGCGACGCGACGTGGAAAGCGCTGGGCGAGCATTATACCCAGAAGCAGTGCATGGACGTGGTGTTCACCGCGGCGCAGTACACCCAGGTGTCGATGTTCCTCAACACCTTCGGGGTGCAGCTCGACGCCGGGCAGACGCTCGATCCCGACCTGAAAGGGTTCTGAGCCGTGCGGCTGAAGGGCAAGACCGCTGTGGTGGTCGGCGCCGGGCAGACGCCGGGCAGCACCATCGGCAACGGCCGCGCCATCGCGCTGCTGTTCGCACGCGAGGGCGCGCAGGTGCTGTGCGTCGACCGCGACCTGGCGCGGGCGGAAGAGACGGTGGCGATGATCGCAGGAGAAGGCGGGCGCGCCTTCGCGCTGGCGGCCGACATCGTCAAGCCCGGCGCCGGCGAGGCGCTGATTGCGGAAGCGAAGACGCGGCTCGGACGCATCGACATCCTGGTCAACAATGTCGGCATCGGCGGGCGCGACGGGCCGGCGCATGCGGTCGCGGAAGCGGATTTCGACCGCACCTTCGCCGTGAACTTCAAAGGCATGTGGCAGACGATCAAGGCCGCGATCCCGGTGATGCGGGCGCAGGGCGGCGGCGCGATCGTCAACATCTCGTCGATGGCCTCGGTCGCGGGCGGACACCAGATCGCCTATGAGGTCTCGAAGGCGGGTGTGAACCGGATGACGACCGGCGTCGCCTCCGTCAATGCGCGCTACGGCATCCGCTGCAACGCGGTGCTGCCGGGACTGATGGACACGCCGATGGCGGTCGCCGGCATCGCGCGCGCCAGCGGGCGCGACGAGGCGGCGGTGCGCGCCGAGCGCGACGCGCGCGTGCCGCTGGGGGCCAAGATGGGCAGCGGCTGGGACACCGCCTATGCCGCGCTGTTCCTTAGCTGCGACGAGGCCAAGTTCATCACCGGCGTGCTGCTGCCGGTCGACGGCGGGATGTCGGTGCGGATCGGCTAGCGGCGGATTGCGATCAGTCTGACCCCCCTGGCCGTCATCCTGAGGTGCGAGCGCAGCGAGCCTCGAAGGATGCCTGCGCCGAACGTGCGTGCTTCGAGGGCCGCTTCGCGGCCACCTCAGCATGACGAGAGTTGAGAAAAACCGATTTGATTTGATCTCAGTGCACTTCAAAACTTCGCCACATCCGCCAGCGCTTTGGCGCCGAAGGTCCGAAGCGCGTTCGCCTGATAGGCCGCGCCGGGGATGCCGAAGGCGAAGTCGACGATGCCGACGCCGCAGTCGCGGATGATCTTGCACTTGTCCTTGAACGTCTCCGGTCCACCGAAGAAGAACGGCGTGAACAGCGGGCCGCGCGGCGGCGCGGCGGCGGGCGCCCCCATTTCGCGCGCGGTGGCGGCGTGATCGACACGTCTGGCGGCGCGGGCGGCGGCGGCTTGCGCCATCTGCTCGCGCGCCAGCGCGTCGCTGTCGGCGACGTGCGCGATGTGGCGGTAGAGCACGTTGTCGGGCGTGGGCCGCCAGCCGGCCTTGTCGGCCTGGGCGTGATAGAGATCGACCCACTTCTTCACCCTCTCGGGCGGCGCGAAGGAGATCGCGATGGAGAGCCGGTTCTTCGCGGCGAAGGCCACCGACTCGTCGCTGTTGCCGGAGGCGAAGACCGGGGGATGCGGCTGCTGGATCGGGCGCGGCCAGGCGGCGACGGTCTTGAACTGGAATTCGGCGCCGTCCCAGGCGAAGGGCTCGGGCGCCGTCCAGGTCTTGAGGATCAGTTCGATGCCTTCCTGCGTCATGGCGCGCGAGCGGGCGGCGACGTCGTTGTAGGTGAGCTGCTCGTTGGGCGTGCCGCGCAGGAACAGCGCCACCAGGCGGCCCTCGGTCAGGCAGTCGAGCATCGCCAGCTCCTCGGCGATGCGCACCGGATTGTTGAGCGGCAGGATGGGGCCGAGCACGGCGATGGTGGCACGGCGGATGATCTGGCTGAGCGCGGCGGCCATGACGTTGGGGCTGGGCGTCAGGGTGATCGACGAGAAGTGGTGCTCCGACACGCTGATCCAGTCGAAGCCGACGGCCTCGGCGAGGCGGGCATTTTCGAGGGCGCTTTGGAAGCTGGCGCGGCCGGTCTCGGGATCGCAGGCCGATGGCGGCATCGGCCAGCCCGCGGCCTTGACCGGGCCGTCATAGCCGGTGGCGCACAT